>JBDNHG010000412.1:0-4183 GCA_041688925.1 Acidimicrobiales bacterium
ATCGCCGGCGGCGGCATGGTCGCATCGAGCCGTCGTAGCGGTGGCATGTTCGGCGGTTCATCACGCAACCGCACGTCGAACCGTTCGTTGACCCCTCGGCCGGGCGGCGGGGTGTTCGGCGGAACACAATCACGCAGCTCAGGTCGCAGCAGCACATCGAGTCGCAGCAGCAGTCGATCGACCAGTCGCTCAACGAGCAAACGTTCGGGTGGGCGCCGCTCGACGAGCAAACGCCGTCGTCGCTGACGGCGACCATCCATGAGCGAGTGTGCTCGCGCTCAACCTACAATTGCGCCCTGATCGCCAACCAAGAGAGGCATTCGTGTTCAAGCGAATTTTCAACTACCTGAAGACCCTGTTCCGGGTGAAGGCCGAAGCGGCCATGGATCCAGAAATCGAGATCGAGCAGGCCATCGAGGAAGCCCGCAAGCAAGACCGCCAGCTGCGCAACCAGGCAGCGAAAGTCATTGCCCACCGCGAGCAGCTCGAGAGCCGCATCGAGAAGTCAGCCGACCAAGTGGGCGAGGCGCGTGAGATGGCCAAACAAGCGCTGCTTCGTGCCGAGAGGGCCAAGACCGAAGAAGACATGGCTGGCCTCGAGAAGTGGACCAATACGGCATCGAGCTTGGCGATGAAGCTGCAATCCTCCGAGAGCATGCTCGAGAGCCTCAAGGTCCAGTACGAGATAGCGGTCGGCCAGGCCGACGAGGCGAACAGTGCGGTGCAGGCCAACGCTATGCGCGTGTCGGAACTCGCCTCCAAGCGCATGCAGCTGGTGGGTCAGATCCAGCAGGCCAAGATGCAAGAAGAGGTAAACAAGGCTGTCGAGGCCATGTCGGGTGCGCTCGAGACAAACGCCCCGAGCCTCGAACGGGTCGAGGGCAAGATCGAAGCGCGGTTGGCGAACGCCAAAGCGCATGCCGAGATCGCACAGTTAACTCCCGAAGGCGCCGAGGCAGAACTTCGCGAAGCCGTTTCGCTGGCCAAGGCCGACGACAAGCTCGCGGAACTTCGTGCCGAACTTGGCCTGAACTAGGCCAACTCCATCGGCGTGCGACCTCAGGGTCGGAACGAACGAGCGATATCGCCCCAGCGTTTGCGCTGGGGCGTTTGTCGTTTTGGGCCCGCGACGATCAGCCGATGTAGCCGCCTGCCGCGGTCAGAGCAAACCAGGTTCCAGCGACGCCAGCACCACCGGTGATGCCGACGTCGCTGTCGCCGCTCCACAGATAGAGCGGAACGCCGGCGTAGGTGGCTTGATCGATGCCGTCGGGGCGCAGGTAGGTGTCGTAGAGGCCGAGGTTCAGGCGATCGGACACGGCTCGGTCGCGCGGTGTAAGCGGGATCCAGACATCGAGGCAGTCGCCGAAACAGACGGGAGCGCCGCTGGTCGTCTCGCCGGTGACGCCGTATACAGCGAAACCTCGATGATCGGTTAGGATGAGTCCGGTCACTGGGCCACCGTCGACGACCTCGAGCGTGAGCTGCTCGCCGTTTGGTCCACTGCCGGCAGGAGCCGCAACGCTGGTTGGTTCTACGGCTCGTTCCGACTGCGAGACGCTGTCGTCAGAACAGCCGCTGAAGAAGAGGAACCCAAGGCAGATCATGCAGGCGAACGAGCGCCTGGGTAACGATGGGATAATTGCGCCGAACATAAAATCGCCGATTTCGGGGTCTAAGGGCGTGGCCGATAGGTCGGCAAGCCGTTTGGTAAGCCGTGGCGTTCTGCCTGCCGGCTGAACTCCCAAGTGTTGCCATTGTTACATCTCCTGTTGTGGGTAAGGGGGTCATATAGCCCCATTGTCCTGGCTGGTAGTTGCACCTAACAGACCGGCTTCTAGTTTGAAACGGCGCCAGTACTTACCTCTAGGCATTTCGGTCGGGCCGCTTGGGTCCGATTGCTTACAGCAAACGAGAAATAGACGGTTCACACTGACCGCACTATCCGCTGGCGAACTTTGGGAAAAAGCCATGCACCACCTGCACACAAAAGATGAAGACCTGCTCGAAACGAACGGTGAAGCCGTGGCTCCAGTGCTGATCGTCGATGACCATTCACTACTCGCCGGAAGCCTGGCGATGGTGCTTACTGCCGAGGGTTGTGCCGTGCGCACACTCAAGGCCACCACGGTCGAACAGCTGCAAGCTGAGATCGCCCGACGTCCGCCAGCGGTGACGCTCGTGCGGATACAGCCCGGGCCAAGTCTCGCCCGCAGCATGGAGCTCGTCGAGACCGCGACCAAGGCGGGCGCCACCGTCGCGGTGCTCTCCGACAGCACCCACGAGTTGCTGGTATCGGCAGCGGTCAACGCCGGCGCCCAAGGTTTGATCGCATCGAGCGATCTGATGATCGACACCGTCGACCAGATCCTCGCCATGGTCAAGGGCGAACAGCTGCTCAGCGAGTTTCGCCGCAACGAACTGCTGCACCTCTTTCGTACCCACCGGGTCGATCGCGACAACCGGTTCATGCCGTTCGAATCGCTCTCACGCCGCGAGGGCGAAGTGTTGTGCCTGCTCATGGAAGGACACTCGGTCGCCAAAATCGCCGAGTCGTCGTTCGTGTCTATCGGAACCGTCCGCACCCAGGTCAAGGCCATCTTGCGCAAGCTCGGTGTGAATAGTCAGGCCGCTGCGGTGGCCCTGGCGTATCGCAGTGGTTGGCCCGACGCCGATCCTGCGCTGCCCGTCGACCTCCGGCTGCGCAAACTCGACTGACCGTCGCGCAAGCAATACGCCTCAGATGAGGCGTGTATGTGTTGCGGAAGTGTTACATTCATGCAGCTGGCACTGCCTGCAATTTCTCTCATGAAACCCTTCCACCGCTTCCTCCTCGCCTGTCTCGGATTGTGCCTATTGGCGCAGCTCGTGCCGTCAGGCGTTTCCGCCCAAACGGGCGAGATCGACCAGCTCCGAGCCGACCGTGATGCCGTTCGAGCCGACCGGGCTCGAGCCGCCGCCGATCTCGATCCTTTGCTGGCAGCGAACGAAGACATCGAAGAGGCCCTGCGAGTGTTGACCGAAGACTCGGCCGCCCGCAAGGCCGAACTCGATGCAACACGTTCACAACTCGAGCGGGCCCGCATCGAGGTCATCGCAGCCCAAGATGAGGTCATCTACGAGCAGCAACAAATCGCCGAGTTGCGACTGCAGCTCCAACGCCAGGCGATCACCGCCTACGTGCAACCAGGCACCAACGGCGGCGAAGACGTCTTCCGCGCCAGCGATCTCAACGAGGGTGAGCGGCGCCGGGCGCTTGTTTCTGCCGTGCAGACATCGCAGGCCGACATTCTCGACGATCTGCGAGTCGCCGAAGCCAACCGCGAGCTGGCCGTAGCCCGTGCCGAGCAGGCGCAACAAGCCATCGAGAGCCGCGAGTTGTTGGCGCAACAGCAAGTTGTCGAAGTCGATGAAGCCATCGCGAATCAGCAGCGGCTCGAAGCAATTCTCACCGAACGTATCGCCGAGTTCCGCAGCGAGGTCGACCTGCTGGCCGACGACGAAGCAGCGCTGCAGGCCGAGATCGCCGGACTGGTCGTCGCCGAGGAACAGCGTCAGGCCGCAATAGCTGAGGCCGCTCGCATCCAGGCCGAACGTGAACGAGTGGCTCGCGAAGAAGAAGCTGCACGCGTCGCTCAAATCGAGGCGCTTGCCCGCGGCGAAGTTCCGGCCGCGGAGCCGACGGTGAGCCGTGCCGACGCCGAGTTGGTGAGCGCTCCGGCGACGGGCACCGGCAGCTTGTCGTGGCCGGTCGGCGGCACTGTCACATCGGGCTTCGGTCCGCGGTGGGGCCGCCAGCACAATGGTCTCGACATCGGAGCCAACACCGGCACGGCGGTTGCCGCCGCAGGCTCTGGCACGGTGATCGCCGCTGGGCTCAGCGGAGCGTATGGCAATCGGGTGCTGGTCGACCATGGCGGTGGCCTGGTCACGCTCTACGCCCACATGAGCGCGATCAACGTCTCGACCGGGCAGACCGTGTCGACGGGCTCTGCAATCGGCGCGGTGGGCTGCACCGGCAGCTGTACCGGGCCGCACCTTCACTTTGAAACTCGCGTCAACGGCACGGCCTACAGCCCGTACAACTATCTCGGCTGATTCTCCTTCGGAGCAAGCACTAGTCTCGGGCAATGAAATTGTGTGTTGTTGGCGGGGGCAAGATGGCAGAAGCGCTGGTCGGCGG
>JBDNHG010000413.1:0-3246 GCA_041688925.1 Acidimicrobiales bacterium
GGAGCAACACTGACTATCAGGTCGCCGAGCAAGGGCACGAAGATCGGCCCGAGCAGGAAGACCGCCATCATGATCGTGGTTATGCGGGCCATCTTGTCGCCGCTGTACAGGTCGCGGGTCACGGCCGAGCGCAAGCCAGCAGGAGCCGCTGCACCGAGGCCCCACACCAGACGCGCAATCAACAGAGCGCCAAAGGTTGGTGCCAACGCCGACGCAATGGCTCCAATGATGTACAGCATCAGGCCACCGAGTACCGCTGGTCTGCGACCAAAGCGATCTGCCAGTGGCCCGGCTACCAGCTGACCGAAAGCCATGCCGATGACGTAGAAGGTGATAATGAGCGAGACGTTCGACGCTCCGTCAACGCCTTCCTCGATTGCGTCGAACGCTGGCAGGGCAATGTCGATACCGGCGGCCAACAACACACCCAGGAATGACAAGTAGAGAATGACGCTGCGGTCTGAGCGTTGCGACGCGGAATCGAGGCTTGGCTGTCGGGTCTTGACGGCGCGCGAACTCACTCAGGCACCGTAGAGCTCATAGCGCAGCGCAATTGAGCCGCTCGTTGCCTTGGACCTTCGTCGGTCGGTATTGGTTCATCTGCCATAAGGGCGCCAATGCTTGTGGATCGCACACGCGACAAAGCGCCGGGGTTCAACCGGCGCTCTGCTCAAGAAATAGTGCGCTCAAGAAATAGTGCGCTCAAGAAATAGTGCGCTCAAGAAATAGTGCGCTCAAGAATTAGCGCCAAATTCAGACCGCGCGGACGTTTTGGGCTTCTTCGCCCTTGCGTCCTTCGCCGACTTCAAACTCGACGGTTTGGCCCTCTTCGAGGTTCTTGAATCCATCACCCTCGATATTGGAGAAGTGGACGAATACATCGTCACCGTCTTCTCGCGAGATGAACCCATAGCCCTTCTCGGTATTGAAGAACTTGACGGTGCCGGTTACAGCCATGGATTTTTCTCTTTCGTTTGAGGAGTTATCTGACACTCCTCGTCCCGACACAGTAGGTCATAGCGGGTAGTTCGTCCACCGCAACTTTTTCTGCGAGCGGGTGGGCGGACCTCACCGACGCCATGACACACGAAATGACGCCTTCAACTACGGTCAGGGGCATGCGGGAAGAACACTTCGACTTGACCACCAACGACGGCGCAATGCCGACTTGGGTCATCCGACCTGACGATGGCGGGCCCCATCCGCTGGTGCTGTTCTTGATGGATGCCCCCGGCATGCGCCAAGAGATTCGCGACATGGCCAGTCGACTCGGCACCGCCGGCTACTACGTCATGACCAGCCAGCTCTACTACCGCGACGTGCGCGACTACAACGTGTTCGAAACCAGCGACCGCGACCGAATGTTCGAACTGATGAGCAATTTGTCCAACAAAATGGTCAACCGTGATGCCGGCGCCATGATCGCCCACGCCAGCACAGACCCCGCTGCTGATACCTCGAAAGTCGGCGTCGTCGGCTACTGCATGAGTGGGCCGTTTGCCGTGATGGTGGCCGCAGCGCATGACACTGTCTGCGCTGCGGCATCGTTCCACGGTGTGCGGCTGGTGGCCGATGCCGATGACTCACCGCACCGCCACCTCGATGCCATCAACGGCGAGGTCTACATCGGCGCAGCCGAGACCGACAGCTATGCCCCACCCGAGGTGATCGACGCCTTTGCCGAAGCGCTCGAAGCCTCGAGCGCCACCGGCCGGGTCGAGTGGTATCCCGGCACCGAACACGGCTTCGCGTATGCGCAACGACCGCAATACGACCGCGCTGCGTCTGAGCGTCATTGGGAACGGATGCACGATCTGTTCACTCGCAAGCTGCGCTGAAACGCAGAAATGACCAACACGTAAGAAATCGCCAACACGGCAGAAATACCAACACGTAAGAGCCGCTGCGTTCTGCTGCGAGCGCCGACAGTACAGTCGCCGCATGGCAACTATTGATCATCTGATCACCTCCGGTATCTTCTCGCTCGATGGCGAAGACTTCGATGTCGACAACAATGTCTGGATCGTCGGCGACGACCGCGACTGCATCGTGCTCGACTGTGCCCACGACCACGAAGCCATCATCGCTGCCATTGGCGATCGCAGGCTCAGGGCCATCGTCTGCACCCATGCCCACAACGACCACATCAACGCTGCGGCCGAAGTCGCCGAACATTTCGACGCGCCGATCTGGCTACATCCCGACGACACCATGTTGTGGGAGGCCGTGTACAGCGATCGTCGCGTTGACGCCCCTTTGAGCGACGGCCAGCGGTTCAGCGTTGGCGGTGTCGACATATCGGTGATCCACACGCCGGGCCACTCACCAGGCGGCTGCTGCCTGCACTTGCCCAGCGAAGGGTTGTTGTTCTCAGGAGACACCTTGTTCCACGGTGGCCCGGGCGCAACCGGCCGCTCGTTCTCGAGTTATCCAGTGATCCTCGAATCGATCGAGCAGAAGCTGTTCGAGCTGCCTTCTGAGACCGTGGTGCACACCGGCCATGGCGACTCGACCAGCATTGGATCCGAGGCTGCTTCGTTGGCCGATTGGAAGTCGCAGCTCTGACGGTTTCGCCACAATCGGCGACGGCTGATCGCAGCGAGAACCTTCGCGGCGCGGCGTGGATGACGGCAGGCATGTTTGGCTATGTCGTCAACGATGCCTTCATCAAACGCGCTGCCGAAGATCTACCGCTCTTCCAAGCCGTCTTCCTGCGTGGCCTGCTGGTGCTTGTGCTGCTTGGGATCATCGTGCGAATTCGGGGCACGGCGATTCCGCTCGCCAGCTATCTCGAGCGCCCACTCCTGTTGCGCATGGCCATGGAAGCCGCCAGCACCGTGGTGTATCTGATCACCTTGACAAAGGTGCCGATCGCCGGTCTCACCGCGGTGATGCAGCTCGTGCCGATAGTGGTCACCTTCGCAGCGGCTCGAATGTTGCGTGAACAGGTGAGCGTGCACCGGGTGATCGCCATCACCGTGGGGTTCATCGGCGTGCTGTTCGTCATCCAGCCCGGCGGTGACGATTTCAGCCCCTGGTTCCTCGGCGGGCTCACCGCTGTGGTGCTCATCGTGATTCGGGAACTCGCGACCCGCAAAATCTCGGCCGCCGTTCCGGGCACCGCCGTGGCATTCGGCACAGGCGTCGTGATTACCACGATGGGTGGGGTGATCTCGCTGTTCGCCGGCTGGGAACGTCCGTCTGCTTTTGCTCTGGCCTTGTTGGCAGAGAGCGCTTGCTTCTTGA
>JBDNHG010000414.1:0-6251 GCA_041688925.1 Acidimicrobiales bacterium
CCCGGCGCGGTCGCTGCTGTGATCTCGGGCTACGCCAGAGAACAACACCACGGCGCCGCAATCGGGTCGATGTGCCCAATCGAGGGCCTCGGCCACCGGCAACGGCGCGCTCGAAAGACCGACCCAGTCGTCGCCTGCGGAAGGTACCTGCACGGCTTGCATGGTATTACACGAGGTGGGTTTCGGCGCAGGAACCGAACATCGCCTTGTCGGCCTGATAAGGGCGCGGTGAGCAGCGCCGATATCAGCAGTAGTGTTTGCCTCTGTGACGGGGCCTGACTACGACGAGGATGATGGGCCCGACGAATTTCGGTCTGTACCTCATGCTGACGACCGACTTTGGCG
Organism: Acidimicrobiales bacterium; assembly: GCA_041688925.1. Lineage (GTDB taxonomy): Bacteria > Actinomycetota > Acidimicrobiia > Acidimicrobiales > UBA10347 > UBA10347. Next base: position 346 of record JBDNHG010000414.1, read on the forward strand.
TCATCCATCCGAAATCGCTGCGATGCAGGCGGCGCATGCAAATGCGGAAACTGCCAAGGTGCCGGTCATCCGCATCGACCACGAGGTGCCCAAGTCACGCCTTCAGATTGGCCTTATGGTCGCTGCCGGCATCGTTGTCGTCGGTGCAGGCGCACTGACGATTGGCGTCATCTCGGCCAACCGTTCAGTCTCTCCTCGGTTCGACGACGTAGCCATGGTGGTGCCGGTCAACAATCCCGCCCCCGCGGCGAACTCGAGCGCTGCCGCCGCGAACTCGAGCGGCGCAGTCGAGGTCTCGGTCGGGGTCAACGCCGAGACTGACCGTGTGTTGACCGCTCGGGTGTATGACGAAGTCGCCGCATCGCTGCCGCGCATTCAAGCCGTTACGGCCTATGGCATGCGTGAAGGAAGCGGCATGTTCGTGACCGACGAGGGACACATCGCCACAAGCACCAGCTTGATAGCCGACGCCGAATACATACTCGCATGGACCGAAGACGGCCAACGTTGGAAAGCCGACGTTGTCGCCTCCGACTCAGTCAGCGACGTTGCCATCGTGCACATCGATAGCAGTGCTTGGCCCGCCGTCTCTCTGGCGACCAACATCCCGTGGAACGGGCAACAAGCACTTGCGCTCGACCACGAAGATCGTTCGATCAGTCTGGGCGAGATAACGAGCGTGAGCAGTCCGTTGGTCGAAATCGATCAGCCGGCGGCACTGCCCGGATCCGCCATCGTCGACGACACCGGTGCCGTGATCGCGATGGTCACCGCCGATGACACGAACCGTCACGCAATCCCGTCGTGGATGCTCGAACAAGTTGTCGTCGACCTGATCGCGTACGGATCGACCACCCATGTGTGGCTCGGTGCCGTCGTAGCCGACACCGTGTCGGGCGACATGGTCAGTGTCGAACAGGTCGTTGCGGGTTCACCAGCAGCACTCGCCGGCGTGCGCGAAGGCGACTTGATCGACTCGTTCAATGGCGACCCGGTCTTCGACGCCGCCTCATTGCATCGACGAGTGCAAGCAGCCGAACCCGGCGCCGAGGCGGTGCTCTCGGTCACTCGCAACGCAAGCCGTCGCCTCATAGTCGCCACCCTCGTCGAACTCCCCAGCTAGCCGCCGTTGCGTAACCGCTGCGAGATGAACCGCGCCGCGGCAGCGACTCCGGCGATCGCCACCCCAGCACCTCCGAGTGCAATCTGTTGGCGGCGCTTCGCGTTGAGCATCGCCCACGGCCGAGGGTCGAAGCTGTCGACATAGGCCTCGACATTCGACCACGAAGGTGCCCAGCCCAGCGTTCGCAGGCGATCGTTCGAGACGACCCACGGTTCTGTTGCGTACTGCATGATCCCGGGCGGCGTAGCGGCGATGCCCTTGTTCCAACTAAAGCGAACGATCTCATCGGCGACCGCACTGGGAATCGGCAGACGGGGGGCGCGGCCCGACAACGAGCGAACCTCCTCGGCACGCACCCAGCCATCGGGGGCGACGTTGAAAACCCCCGGAGCGGCTGCCCGCACCAAGACCTCGACGGCCAACGCCAGGTCGTCGAGATGCAGAAACTGCAGTGGCGGGTCGCTGTCGCTGCCCAGTCCGGCGGCCAGCTGCATACTCTTGGCCACCCAGCTCGACAGGCCGCTGGCGACTGCCGTGCTCGGCCGCAAAATGGTGAGCTTGCCGCCGGTCGCGGCCTGCCATGTGGTGCCGAGCCGTTCGATCGTGACCTTGTTCTCGGCGAAGGCCAGCGCGTTTGGTCGTACCGGCGCATTCTCGGTCAGCGGAATTGGGTTCTCGGCCCGAGCGCCGTAGACCATCGCGCTCGACATGAGCACCACCTGCGCTACGCCCGCGCGACCGGCTGCGTCGAGCGTCAGCTGCGCTGCACGGCTGTCGTATCGCGACGCATCGAAGAACTCGTTGCGGCCATAGGCCGAGGCCAGGTGCACGATCGTGTCGGCGCCTTCGAAGATCTCGTCGAGGTCGATGGCTCGCAGGTCACCGAGGTGATGCCCGGCAAGCCCCTCGGTGCGCGTACCAATACGGTCGATGCCGACCACGTCGATGTTTCCGTCGGCGGCCAACGCTTTGGCCACTCGAGAGCCAACGGCCCCGGCGACTCCGGTAACAACGATTCGCACGGATGCCCCCCTTGAGGCGGCGCAGGAACAACACCGGGCGACCCGATGACTAATAACAGAAGGTCGAGCCTACGCTCAAGTGATGAGCGATGACAGCGGCACCGGTGGGAATCCGTTCGGCGATATGCCATTTTTTGGCGACTTCTCGAATATGGCAAACATGTTCGGCGGTGGCGGCGACCCCTGGGCACAGGCCAAGCAGATCGCTGCATCGGTTGCGACCGGTGGCACCTCAGAAGCCAACGTCGACCCAAGCGAACGCATTGCATTCGAACAACTGGCACGTGTCGCCGAGCTTCACGTAACCACTGCGACCGGCATGGCCGTGGGCGACGGCACTCCCCCACCACTACGTCCGGCTACCCGTCACGAGTGGGCGATCGCAACGCTCGAGGCGTATCGCCCGCTGCTCGAGAAGATGGCCGAAGCAATGAGCCAGTCGATGAGCGCCGGCAGCGAAGATCTGCTTCCAGGCGACGCCGACATGCCCGGACTTCCCGGTGGCATGTTCAGCGGCGACTTCATGGCCCAGATCATGAAGATGCTGGCGCCGATGATGTTGTCGATGACATCGGGCTCGATGGCCGGCCAACTGGCACGAACCAGCCTGGGTTCCTATGACCTGCCGATCCCCCGGCCCAAGGCGACCGAGTTGCTGGTGGTGCACGCCAACATCACGTCGTTCACCGACGAGTGGAGCGTGCCGACCGACGATGTTCGCCTGTGGTTGTGCCTCCACGAATACCTGCATCACACCGTGCTGCGCCAGCCGCATGTCGCCGAGCGCATGAGCCAGCTCATCACGCGATATGTCTCCGCATTCGAATCCAACGCCGAGGCGCTCGGCGACCAGTTCGGTGGCCTCGACCCATCGAATCCCGAGTCGATGGGTCAGCTCGAAGGGCTGATGAACGACCCCGAAGCCCTCATGGGCGTGGTGCAGAGTGACGCCCAACGCACGATGCTGCCCGAGATTTCGGCACTGCTGTCGGCAATTGTTGGCTACGTCGACCACATGATGGACAAGATTGGGTCGAACCTGATCTCTAGCTATTCGATGATCAGCGAAGCGCTGCACCGTCGCCGCGTGACCGCTGATCCCACCGACCGGTTCTTGCACCGCATGCTGGGCCTCGAGCTCGATCAGGCGTGTTATGACCGAGGCCGGTCGTTTGTCGACGGTGTCGTCGAACGAGGCGGCGAGGACGCGTTGGCCCGCATGTGGCACTCTGCCCGAGAGCTGCCGACGCCAAACGAAATCGTTGCCCCCGGGCTGTGGCTGGCTCGCATCGACATCGCCGATCCTGAGCCCGAAACCGAAATCGCCGACGACGCTGGTGACACCGATCCAGACGACACACCGCCGATCGACTAGTCGACGCGGTCGACTCCGAATGGAGGTGTGGCGTTTGGTTCGATCATTGGTCGAGCCGTGTCGACGTCATTCAACCAAGACGGAGGCGCCAACGAATCGTCGGGTGCTGCGTCGTCGAACACTGCAGCAGCCCAGTCGGGCGGTTCGACATTTTGGTCAGCGAAGCCTTCGGCGTAGGGATCACTCGACCGGCTGGGAACAACGGCAGCCATTTCGATGGTCGGCGGCGGTTCGGGAGCGGGTGCAGGTGGTGCCAGCGCAGCATCGGGACTTGCGTCGTCAGATTGGCGAGGTCGCTTCTTTCGTGCCGGGCGCGTCGGAAGCCGTGGCAGGCCGCCAAAGGTGAGGTTGCTGCGGCCCTTCTGCATGATGAACACGCCGATGCCGACCGACGCCACTGCGATGACCAGGAAGCCAGCCCGAAGCGGGAACGAAATGACCACCGCCAACAACGATCCAATGACCCAAGCGCTTTGGAACTGGGTTTCGAAGCGCCCGAACGCAGCGCCGTGGTTTGCGCCGGGAGCATCGCGCTGCACGAGCGAATCGAACGCCAACTTGGCGGCCGACGCTGACGCGCCAACGACCAGGGCGACCAGACCCGCGCCGCTGATGCCACCTGTCCACGTCGCTGCGATCGATGCCACTGCGACCGCACCAACGGCTCCGACCAACATCTTTTCTTCGCTGAAACGCCGACGGAACCATGGAGCGATGACGTTGCCGGCGAATCCACCGAAACCCCAGAGTGCGAACGGAATCGCCGCCTTGTACCACGGAAGGCCGGGGTCCTCGAGCAGATCGAAGCCGAGCGCCGACTTGACCGCAGCGCCGGTAGCGGTGCCGACACCGGACAGATCGGGCAGTTCAGAGCGCACGAACTCGAACAGCAGCAAGAAGAACACGAAGCCGACGATGCCTCGCAAGGTCGCCATGACGTAGGACGCGAGCCGCACGCCGGCCGACCGGATATCGAGGTCGTCCTCGGTCGTCTCGGGGTCGTCGACGGCGACACGAGGCATCTTCAACGAGAAACCAACACCGACGAGATAGACGATCGCCGCCCACCACAAGGTGGGGGTGGATCCGAACAGCCGGTACAGCAGCACCGCGGGCGCCACGCCGATCACACCAGCGACCGCAGAAAGAATGGCAAGTCGAGAGTTCTTGTCGACGAGTTCGTCTTCGTCGGCGACGGTGGTGGGAACGGTCGCTGCCTTAGCGACCGAGTACGTCTTGCCGAGTACCAACCAGATGAACGCGATCGGGAAGAACCAAACGCTCTCGACATTCGGGATGAGCAGCACCATCACGCCTGCGCGCAACAACAACGAAAGCGCGATCGTCGCTCGACGACCGCCCCGCACTCGGTCGAGCGCCGGCCCGATCAGGGGGCCGACCAGCGCGAATGGTGCCATGGTCAAAACGAGTGCAAAGAGGATGCGTGATCGAGCATCGTTGGGGTCGATCGAGAGCAAGGTGCCCGCAAGCGTGACGAAGACCGAGGCCTCGCCCGCAGCATGAAAAGCGTGGGTGCGCGCCAGGCGAACGAACGGGGTGACCACCGCTGGTCCCCTCTCGGCGCTGGGTCGAGCGCCGGCAAACGTCGCTGTGCCGCCAGGTGAACCCGAGCGAGGCCGCGACAGGTCAGGACGCGACAATGGCTGCCAACCAGATCCTGTTCCTTGATCGCTCACGTTGGCAATCTACTTGCCCGCCGCTCCGATCGACGGCCCGTCACGATCGCGCTGCCATCGACGCCGGTACAAGTCGAGGGCGCCCGGCACGTGCACACTCGCCGGGACAAAGGACTAGGAGGCCGGAAAGCAGCGTTTCGGCGCCCCAGCGCCGAAAGGCGGACTACCCTCAGTCGTTGAACTTGTAGCCGAGGCCACGAATCGTGACGATCGACGTTGGATTCGACGGATCGCTCTCGACCTTGTTCCGAAGCCGCTTGATGTGAACATCGAGGGTTTTGGTGTCGCCGACATAGTCGTGGCCCCACACCTCGTCGATCAGCTGATCGCGGGTCAGGACCCTGCCTGCATTCGATGCAAGAGCGACCAGCAGATCGAACTCTTTGAGTGGCATGTCGACGATGTTGCCGCGCACCGCGACTTCGTGTCGTGCCGGGTCGATCACCACGTCGGCCGCTTCGATCGGGCCGCCGGGTGTCTGACTCGTGGCCGCGTCGGCCAAGGCGGCCGTCTCGTCGATGATCGACCGCCGCAACACCGAATGCATCCGAGCGATGAGTTCGCGGAATCGGTACGGCTTGGTGACATAGTCGTCGGCACCGACCTCGAGACCGACGACGGCATCGATTTCTTCACCCTTGGCGGTGACCATGATGATCGGCACATCGCTCTTCGCCCGTATCACGCGG
>JBDNHG010000415.1:0-8735 GCA_041688925.1 Acidimicrobiales bacterium
AGGGGAGCACGAGGGCGGTGTCGGGATCGGCTTCGAGGGCTTGGTGGGCGAGGTGGGGGTTGCAGGCACCAAGGATCTTGAGTGGCGCCCGGTCGACGCCGAGCTTGGCCTTGAATATCGCCGCAACATCGATCTCGGTGAGGACACCGAAACCTTGCTGGGCGAGGTGGTCTCGGACAGCGGCTTCGGCCTCGGTGATATCGAGGTTGGTGTGGGCGGTGATGGGGGTCATGGTCGGGCTCCGGAATGGCTAGTGATGGGCGTGGCTTGTTGGTCAGCGGCGTAGGTGGTCGGGTCGTCGGCGAACGTGTCGTGGCAGGTGGTGGAACAGAAGTGGTAGGTGACGCCTTCGTGTTCGATGTGGGCGGCTGCGTTTGCGGGGTCGATGGTCATTCCGCAGACCGGGTCGGTGACGGTTTCTGGTTCTGGAGCGACTGGTTCGTCAGCGCCAACCTCAACGGTGGGTTCATCTACAGCCGGGAGAGAGCTGGTGTCGATGGGACGTGGGTGCCAGCGGCGAAGTCGGCTGGCGTTGGTCACGACCGAGAGGCTCGAGGCGGCCATTGCTCCGGCGGCGATCATGGGGCTCAGCTGAACACCGATGAACGGGTAGAGGACACCGGCGGCGACGGGGATGCCGACACCGTTGTAGATGAACGCCAAGACCAGGTTCTGGCGGATGTTGCGCATCGTGGAGCGGCTGAGGGTGATAGCGGTGACTACACCGTCGAGGGCGCCGGAGATGAGGGTGATGTCGCTGGATTCGATGGCGACGTCGGTGCCGGTGCCGATAGCGAACCCGACGTCGGCTTGGGCGAGGGCGGGGGCGTCGTTGATACCGTCGCCGACCATAGCAACGACGCCGCCTTCGTCTTGGAGCCGTCTGACCTCGAGGGCCTTGTGTTCGGGGAGGACTTCCGCGAGGACTTGTTCGACCCCAACCTGGCGGGCGATGGCGGCGGCGGTGCGGGCGTTGTCGCCGGTGATCATCGCCACTTTGATCCCGAGGGCACGCAGGGCGGCGATAGCGGCAGCGGATTCTTCCTTGACGGTGTCGGCGACGGCGATGACGCCGCCCGGTCGGCCGTCGAGGGCAACCAGCATTGGCGTCTTACCGGCCTCGGCCAGGCGGTCCATCTCCGGAGCCAGGTAGCTGGTGTCGATGTCGGCGTCGTCGAGCAGTCGGCGGTTGCCGATGAGGACTTCGTGGCCGTCGACGATGGCGCGGACCCCTTTGCCAGTGATCGAGTCGAACTCTGCGGTATCGACCAGGGCCAGGCCTCGTTCTCGGGCGCCGGTCACGATGGCTCGGGCCAGTGGATGCTCCGATGACTGTTCAGCCGAGGCGACGAGTCGCAGCAGTTCGTTCTCGTCGATGTTTTCGGCGGTGACAACGTCGGTGAGGGCTGGTTTGCCTTCGGTGATGGTGCCGGTCTTGTCCAACACGATGGTGTCGATCTTGTGGGCGGTTTCGAGCGCTTCAGCGGAGCGGATCAAGATGCCCTTTTCGGCTCCTTTGCCGGTTGAGACCATGATCGACAGCGGTGTTGCCAGACCGAGGGCACAGGGGCAGGCGATGATCAGCACCGCAACGGCGGCAACCAGCGCGAGCGTCAATGCGGGGGCGGGCCCGACGACGAACCATGTGGCGAAGGTGGCGGTGGCGATGAACATGACTGCAGGCACGAAGTATGACGACACGAGATCGGCGAGGCGCTGGATCGGCGCTTTCGAGCCCTGAGCCTGTTCGACCAGCTTGATGATCTGGGAGAGCATCGTGTCGGATCCGACGTTGGTGGCCTCGAGTCGGAAGGCGCCGGTCTGGTTGATGGTGGCGCCAATAACTGTCGCACCGGCTTCTTTGGTGACGGGTATCGATTCTCCGGTCACCATCGACTCGTCCAGGGTCGAACGCCCGTCCACGATTACGCCATCGACCGGGACCTTCTCGCCGGGACGGACCAACACCACATCACCGGGCACGACATCTTCGATGGGGACCTCGGTCTCGACCCCGTCGCGAATCAGGGTGGCGGTCTTGGCTTGGAGACCGATGAGTTTGCGGATTGCTTCGCCGGTTCCGGCCTTGGCCCGCACTTCGATCAGGCGTCCAAGCAGGATGAGGGTGATGATGACTCCGACCGCTTCGTAGTAGACCTCGCGCACGTCCTCGGGCACCAGTGATGGGGCGATGGTGACGAGGAGGCTGTAGCCGAACGCGGCGATCGTGCCGATCGTGATCAAGCTGTTCATGTCGGCTGTGCGGTGGCGCAGGGTCAGCCAGCCGGTGCGGTGGATGGGCCAGCCGGTGTAGAACATGACGGGTGTGATCAAGGCGAGCTGGAACCATCGATTCAGCAGGAGGTCCGGCATCCAAGTGGCGCCGAAGAGGTCGACGGCCATGACTGCGAACACGACAGGCGCAGAGGATCGTGCCGATCAAGACTCTGATGGACAGGTCGCGGATCTCGGCTTGGCGCTCGGCTGCTTCATGGTCTTCGGTGGCGACCGAGCCGGGAGCGTTGCGGGGGACGAGTTTGTAGCCGGCGTCGGCCACGGCGGCCTGAAGTTGGGCGGGCGTGACCTGGTTGGGGTCGAAGTCGACGGTTGCCCGTTCGGTCCCGAAGCTCACATCCACCCGATCAACACCACGCATTTCGCCGAGCACGGACTCGATGTTGACGACACAGGACGCACACGACAGGCCGCTCACCCGGAACTCGACCTGATCGGTCGTCACCGTCTCGTCAGTGGAAGGGCCCACGCCGACAGCCTGTGCGACTTTGTGGTCATTGGCGCTCTCCCGGAGCTGTGGCGCGTTGGCTGGCTCGACGACGAGCTTTCCGTGGATCATGTTCATCCCACACGCGAAGTTGAACTCTCCCACCTTGTCGGGTGTGAACTCCAACACTGCGCTCCCGAATGCAGGCAGTGTCTTGGAGGCGGCGAAGTCGGCGAACACTACCCGCGACGTGCAGTCTCCCGATTCCTGGCGATCGAAGTTGAGCCGAAGTGGCACACCTTCGGTGACGCGGATCAAATCGGGCGAGTAGCCACCCTTCACCGTGATATCGACCTCCTGTATTCCGCCACGGACCGCGGCGCTGCTGGCCTTCTTCGGTCCGAAGAAGAACCACCACAAGAATCCCGCCAATGCAACGCTGGCGATGACTACGAACACCTCTGCGATAACCATTGTGGAACCTCCGGGTTGGTCGTCTGCTACTGCAGAAGTCGACCTCACCGTCAACGTACGCCTCGAGTCACGGGACACCTAGGGCCTTCGGTCCCTACCGGGTATAACGGAGCAGGCTGGTCCCTACTGGATCGAGAACCGGTGGAGGCGCGATGAGAAATGCTCGAGAAACGCATACGAAGAGAACGGGTCGAGACTTCAGTCAGCGGATCCCTGGGGCCGGCCGCCGGCTGGTGGTGTCGGACCGTGTTCGGCGCTCGGCAGCCGACCAGAGAGCGGAGGGACTTGATGACACTCGTTGAAGTCTTTGCCGACATCACGTGTCCGTTCACACACGTGGGTCTTCGTGAGATCGTTCGGGAGCTCGACTCGTCGACTGACATTGTCGTCCGGGCGTGGCCGCTGGAGTGGGTCAACGGGGCTCCGCTTGACGCGATCGGGGTGCAAGTGAAGATCGACGCGCTTCGCAGTCAGCTCGACCTTGACGCGTTTCGTGGGTTCTGCCCGCAACGTTGGCCGACAACGACGGTGCCGGCGTTGAACCTGGTCGCCGCCGCGTATGCGGAAGGGTCCGCGGTCGGACTCAATGTGAGCCTGGCGGTGCGCGAGGCGCTCTTCGAACAAGGACGAGACATCGCCAATCCCGCCATGTTGGCCGAGCTGGCTGCCGAAAGGGGGCTATCGGCGCCCGACCTTTCCCCAAGCTGGCAGGTGCGCGACGACTACGCCGAAGGCCGGCGGCGCGAGGTGACGGGTTCTCCCGACTTCTGGTTGGGCGGCGAGGAGTTCTTCTGTCCATCGCTGGATCTCGACCACGATGCCGTAGGTGACCTCAGGGCCAGCTTCGACACGAACGGCCTCGCTCGCTTCATTTCTCGTGTCCGCGATTTCGCGGCCTCTCAAGGAGATCAGCAATGAGATCGAACCGTTCAGAGGTGCTCGACAACGACTCGGTCACCGGGAGCCAGGGCGGTGAGGTCCTCAACGCCACAGCCATCTGGAAGGCGTACCGACGCGGTGTGTGGCCCCGCCGTCGGACGTTCCCGGTTCTGAAAGGCTCCGAACTCGCCATGACAGCCGGTGAGATCGTAGGGCTGGTCGGAGAGAACGGGTCGGGCAAGAGCACGTTGATGAAGGTGTTGGTCGGAGATCTGGCGGCCGACTCGGGACAAGTCGAACGGACCGACAGTTTTGGGTACTGCCCTCAAGTACCGGTGCTGTACGAGCGTTTGACGTGTGACGAGCACCTTGACTTGTTCGGCGCCGCGTACGGGCTCGGACCAGGCGATCTCGCAAGATCGAGAGAACGGTTGTATGAGGATCTCGACTTCGCCCGCTTCGCTGATACCCGGGTCGAAGAGCTGTCGGGCGGCACGCGTTCGAAGCTCAACCTGGCGCTGGCCTTGGTGCATGACCCGGCGTTGTTGTTCTTGGATGAGCCTTACGCCGGGTTCGACTGGGACACCTATCAACGCTTCTGGGACATGACGGGAGCGCGACGGGAGGCCGGATCGAGCTTGCTGATCATCAGCCATTTCATCGCCGATGAAGATCGGTTCGATCGAATCTATGACCTGATCGACGGCCGAACGGTGCTGCGATGACCCAAATGTTGTTGCTCAGTTCACGATGGTTGGCCGAATACGCTCGCCGGCCTCTCAACGTGGTGCTGCTGGTCGCGGTACCGGTGATCTTCGTGGCCCTCTCAGCGGGCGTGTTGGCCGATTTCGCCGACATCTTGGGCGGCGGCGCCGATGTGGGGGAGGTCGAGGCAGCAACTGCAGGTTGGGCGGCCGCCGTCTTGGCCGGGTTCTTCCACGTATCGCAGTCACGAGATGCTGATCGTCGCCTCGCTGGGGCGGGCGCTGGCAAGTTGGTGGCGTCGCGTCTGGTGTCGGTGTCGGCGCTGGTGGCGTTGGCGACGGTGGGTGCGGTCGTGGCGTTGAGCGTTCGAACCAATGTGGCAGCGACGTGGCGGGTGATCGGCGCGACAGTGCTGTTCGCGTTGATCTATGCCGGATTCGGTGTCCTGGTCGGAGCGCTGGTCCGATCCGAGATGAACGGTTCGCTGATCATCGTGTTCGCGTGGATTTTCGACGTGTTCTTCGGCCCGGCCATGGGCGGCACCGCGACAATCCTGCGATTGTTCCCCCTGCACTTCCCGACCCTGTTGGTGACCGGTGTGGCAACGGACCACGGTGGCACGCTGGGAGACCTCGGTCTGTCGTTGCTGTGGGCGGCAGCGAGTGTTGGAGCGGCCGCCGGGGCGTTGGTGGTGACGACTCGATCTCACCACCACGCTGCTCGGCAGCGATCGCCTCGCTGGCGTCGTGTGAGTGCCGGGCTCGGAGCGGCGAGCCGTCAGCTGCGTCGTATGCCAACGATGTGGGTACTCATCGTTGGCCTGCCGGTGGCCTTCATCTCGGCATCGATTGCGGTGACGCCGAGCGATCCGACACCTGTCGAGCTGATCGAGGACGGTAAGCGGGGATTGTCGATCATCTCGATGGCCGATGTACACGGTGCAGTGATGGTGCCCATCACGATCGGATTTCTCGCTTCGCTGGCCGGATTGTTCGTGATCCTAGACTCAGCTCAGGCCGATCGTCGCCTGTCGCTCACCCGCTTTCGGACCAACGAGATCCTGGTCGTTCGGATGGCGGTTATTGCTGCGGCATCGTTGGTGGCAGCGGCGGTGTCGATTGCGGTAACCGCTATCAGCTTCGACGCAGAGAGCTGGTCGGTGTTCGTATTAGCCAACGTGTTGGTGGCGCTCACCTACGCAACCATTGGCGTGATCGTCGGCCCGATCTTTGGTCGCCTCGGGGGCCTGTACGTGCTGTTGGTGCTGCCCTTCATCGACATTGGACTGGCCCAGAACGCAATGTTTGACGCCGCCCCACCAGCGTGGGGCCGCTATCTACCCGGCCACGGCGCAGTGCGGGTGATGATGGACGGCGCCTTCACCCCAACATTCGACGAGACCGGCGCACTCGTCCTCGCGCTGATATGGCTCGTCGGGCTTGCAGCGACCGCGGTCGCTGTCTTTAGACGAGTCACAGCGACCGCGTGAGTTGCTCACCACAGATCGCGGGATGGCTCAACGGAAGGTGGTGATCGGCATCGGCGACCCGTGTGATAACTGACCTAGGACCGATGATCGTGGCCGCGTAGTCGGGGTCGCCGACATTGTCGTCGGCTCCCCATACGAGTTCGGTGCTTGTGCCGTTGTTGTCGAGTTCACGCAGGAGTACCTGCCAGTCGGTGTCGATCACGAGGTCCCGCATGGCGTCGCGGTACGCGGGCCACGTGTGGCGCGGTACTGCCCGAGCCACCCGGATCGGCAGCGCTGGTTCATAGCGTTACAGGACCGCAGCATGACGGCAGTTCAGCGCCTATGGCGGCCAACGCCTGGCTTGCCTTTGTCGGGAAGTCCATAGTGCTTTCGATGACGGTTCGTCGTGGATGATCACGCCACGCCGCTTCGATGCGTTCGTCGATTGCCGCAGCCTGGGCTGCGTTTCCAACACGCAGGGGGTTCGAACGGTCATAGCCCTCCTCAGCGTTAGGCGTGCGGAGGTGGATCACGGCTTGGTAGCGGCCGATCTCACTCAGGTGGTCGATGCCGAGTTCGGTGAAAAACTCGCAGGCCGCGCCGGGCCAGTAGGCGACGCCGTCGAGCGTCCCTCGATCACACAAGATCACTGCGGCATCCTGTTCGTCGACGTGGAGTTGCTCGAGTTCGCGTTGTATGTGGAAGATTGCCCGTTGGGCAGCCTGGCGAGCCGGCTTGCTCGAGCGTCTCGGGAATCCTCCCCCGAATACGATTCCGGCTGCCTCGGGAAGCACGATCACGTGGCGGCAAAGGCTCCGGCGTGCCATTTCAAGGACAGCGGTCTTGCCCGCCCCCGGCCCGCCGGTCACCACCACCAGCCGGGGGTCGTGCTTGCCTTCAGCGCAGGCACAATCGCTGGTACATCTGTCGCCAGATCGGGTCATGCCTGCACCCTGCCAGCTTTAGGGGGGGTAGGGGCAGTGACCTTCGGCCCTACGCCGCGACACGCCCCAGGAGAACGATGACAGCAGAGCCTCACGTCTGAGGTATTCACGAAGAACATCTGAGGAGATGCGATGACTGTGATAGCTGGCCTGCTAGCCGAGACCGACAACAACTTTGACCACATGAATGGTTGGGGCGGGGGATGGATGTGGCTGTGGGGGGTTGCCATGATGACCCTGTTCGTCGTGCTGATCGTCTGGCTCGTGCGGGGCAGCGACAATGCTCCACGTCACGATCAGGCACCCGGCTCGGTGGGTCGTGATCCGACCGAACGGGGCCGAGGGATCCTCGCCGAACGATACGCCAAAGGGGAACTGTCAACCGAGGAGTATCAAGAGCGAGTGCGGCAACTGCAATGAGCGACGTCGCAACGCGAGCCGCCCAGAAGCAGGTGACAGCGCGTTATGACCGGATCGCCCGATTCTACGATCTGGTCGACAAACCAATGGACCTGTTGGGTGTCAGGCGACGTCGCCGTCGCCTTCTGAGCAGAGCGAGCGGGACAACGCTTGAAGTCGGGGTCGGTACCGGCCGGAACCTTGGCTTGTACCCCGACGATGTCGATCTGACCGGTATTGATGTCTCGGAGAACATGCTGGCCAAAGCCCGCCAAGTCGCCGAGAGAGGTGGCATCGACGTCACGCTCGATCAGGCAGATGTTCAGGAGTTGCCCTTCGCCACCGGATCGTTTGACACGGTGACAGCGACGTGCGTGTTTTGCTCGGTTGCTGACCCCGTCGCGGGACTGGCCGAGGTCGCCCGTGTGGTGAAAACCGACGGGCGTGTTCTGCTTCTCGAACACGTCAGACCCCGCAACACCGTGCTCGGGTGGACGGCGGACCGGCTGGCCCCCGTGGTGAGCCGCGCGTTCGGGCCTGACATCAATCGCCGGACCGAAGACAACGTGGCCGCAGCCGGCCTCGAAATCATCGAGGTCCAGCGATGGGGCGTGTGGCGCGAAATCGTTGCCCGCCCTCGAACGGAATCGGAGCCAACGTGACCGCCACAACCCCACCGGGCCCGGTGGGGTCGTTGGCCTGGGAGCACGAGCGCTTCGAGCGTGTCACCGGTGAGCTCGATCTGGACCCGGCCACGATCTGTGCGCTGTACTGTGCCGGCCGGTCGCTCATCGTCGAGCTGCCTCTGCGGCGCGACGCGTAGCCACCAACGCTCATCGAATCGTTCGGTGAGGCGTAACACAAATCAGATTGCGTCAACACGCTGAAAGCAGAGATGAAGTCGGGACAACAGGTCAGGGTTCTCTCGCTTGCGCCAGCTTCGTTCAACAAGATCCCAAACAACGAAATTAGGAGGAGACCACGATCCGAATTTGCTCTCCCGACTTCTTCCACCGGGTGATGATCGGGCGCTGCAGTGAGCTGGCATTCAGCCGGGCCTATGTCGCTGGTGACGCCGAGGTCGACGGTGACATCTACGGCGTGCTGCGGCTCCGTGATCGAATCGGCGGGGGAGGGGCCA
>JBDNHG010000416.1:0-6950 GCA_041688925.1 Acidimicrobiales bacterium
CAAAGACGTGTTCGTTGCTGTGCACGGCTTCGAGCGATTCGAGCGTGGCCTTGAGGCCCGGTGACAGTGCCTCGTATGCTCGAGCGACGTCGGCGAACCTGGTGTCGCCACCGGTTGGCGGAATCTCGTCATAGGAATGATCGGTATGCCACCCGCCGCCGATGTTGCCTTGTTGGTCGGCTTCTTTGAGCACCGTCGCGATCTGCGGATGGGTGTCGACCGGCTTGAAGAAGCGGTTCACATCGATCGGAGCGAAGCGTTCGGCGAATGCGATGTGCTCGTCGGGCGTGAGCTCTTGGCCGCGCAGAAAGAGCACACCGTGTTCAGCCCACGCAGCAGCGAGCTGCTCGACAGCCGCATCATCGAGCTCGCGCACGTCGATGTCAGAGATCGTTGCACCAACTCGTTCCGGCATGATCTGCATACGCGTCACACTATGTGCGACGGTGACATGGCACCATTGGAACGTGCTGATCAAACGGGCTGTTCTCGACAAGATCGAGGCAGGCGACCTCGACATGGTCTTTCGACGGTGGCGTAAACCAACGGTGAAACAGGGCGGTCAGTTGCGCACCGCTGTGGGCATGTTGAACATCGTGGCGGTCGACGAGATCGCCAAGTTGAACATCACGGCCGCCGACGCGACCCGAGCCGGCTTCGAGTCAAAGGCCGCGCTCGTCCGCGAACTCGACAGCCGTCCCGAGGGCGATATCTATCGCATCACCCTCGAGCACGGCGGTGTCGACCCGCGCATTGCGCTGCGAGAAAACGCCGACCTCAGCCCCGAGGACATCGCCGAGCTACACGCGCGTTTGGCGCGACTCGACAAGGCATCGAAACGCGGCCCGTGGACCACAACCTTCTTGCACCTGCTCGACGAGAACCCCCATGTGCGGGCTCCCGATCTGGCCGAAGGCTTGGGTCTCGACAAGCCGACGTTCAAGAATGACGTGCGCAAGCTCAAGGGTTTGGGCCTGACGATCAGCTTCTCGCCCGGTTACGAACTCAGCCCGCGCGGCAAGGCCTATCTCGACACGCTCGTTTGACCAGTCGGCCCAGGTGGGCGAGAGTTGACCATGAGTTCTGGGATCACTGGCTTTCACACGATCATCTATTCCAACGACGAGGCCGCGACCCGTGCGTTCTTTCAAGATGTACTGGCCTGGCCGTCGATCGATGCCGGCGACGGTTGGCTGATCTTCAAAACCAAGCCAGCCGAACTCGGGGTGTATCCCACACAAGGTCCCGATGGCGAAGTCTGGGGCAAGACACCGACCCACCAGTCGTCGCTCATGTGTGATGACATCGACGCGACCGTCGCCGAGTTGCGAGCAAAAGGTGTTGAGGTCGCGGCCGAGATCGTCGACGAGGGTTTCGGCCTGACCACCATGATCACTGTTCCGGGAGCGGGCCAGATGATGCTGTACCAAGCCCGCCATGAACTGGCACATCAGCTGCCCGACTGATTCTGCGCCGTGCGGCCCATGGTTTCGCCCGGGGCACCGATGGGTAGTACAGCATCATGCCTACTCAGAATGATGGATCCAATAACGCCAAGCCGACAGACAGCCTCAACGCCAATCAATTCGACGACGATGGACTTCCCGGCATCGACGAGAACTACCCACCCGAACACTCGTGGGCCGTCGAAGACCCGGCGCTCGTCAATGGTGACAGCGAGACGCGCGATGACCTCCGAACCCGGATGTCGCGTGAACAACCCGAGCAGCCAAGCCCACCGGACGCCACTGTCGGTGCCCTGATCAGTGACCAGGGTGATCCTCAGGAATCGCCAGGTGACGACAACAAGGACGCGACTGCAGCAACTGGTCGACGCGACCCCGATGCCGGCATCTCAGCCGAGGAAGCCGCTATGCACATTGTCGAGACGGACTGACCCAATCATTCTTCGGGAGCATTCTTCGGGAGCATTCTTCGGGAGCGAGCAGTTGTTTGACGACGATGACCACGTCGTCGTCGATGACGCCGGGGAGCAAGAGTTGAAGAAGTGCGTCTGCGACGGGTTGCCCCGACGACGCACCAACACAGCCGATCGCTGCATCAGCCAGACGTGCCATTCCCTGGTCTAGTGATTCGCCGCGGCGTTCGATTAGGCCATCGGTATAGAGGATGAGCGTGGCGTTTGGCTGCAGCGAGCGTGTCTGGTTCGAGCGCTTGACTCCGGCAATGACGGCAAGGGGAACGCCTGCGGCATCATCGAGCCACGTCGCAACGGCGCCGCTGACTACCAACGGGGGCGGATGTCCTGCGTGTGAATAGGTGATGGTTCGAGCGCGCCGGTCGACGACGGTTACCACGGCAGTGGCGCAGAACGCGCCATCGAGGGTGGCCGCAAAGGCATCGAGCGCTTCGAGCGTCTCGGCCGGGACGCTCTGCGTAGCTGGGCCATGACCGCTACTGCTTCGAGCCCGTGCCCAACACAATCGCCCACGACGAGGGCACGTCGGCCATCGCCGAAGTCGGCAGTTTTGTGAGACCTTAGAACACATCGTCTCATCGCTACGAACGCATCGACGATCTTCGTGTTGGTCCGTTGCTCTCACCTCCCAAGCGAAACGTGCCCCACCGAGTGCTATTTTTAATATACGATAGTTCGTATGTAGTATGCGTTAGCAAGCTATTGCATACGATAATTGCATGAAGCCCGTCAACCTCTAGCGATCAAATATTATCTGATCTACCGTATACTCTCACACTATCAACCCTCTAAAGAGTGATGTACCGTATGGAAACACGGACGAACCAGGAATTACTCGGCGAAATCGGTCACCGGCTGCGCCGTGAGCGTATGAACCAGGACCTCACCCAAGACATGCTTGCCGATCGCACCGGCCTCAGACAGGCGACGATCAGCCGGGTCGAACGCGGCAATGACTTCACCGTCGAAACCTTGATCACCATTTTGCGCGCACTCGATCGGCTCGAGAACCTCGATGTCTTTCTGCCCGCGCCGACGGCAAGCCCGATCGAGCTGGCACAGCACCAAGGACGCGAACGCCAGCGGGTGCGGCCGAGCCGGCCCGACGAACTAGTCAACACCGGCTGGCAGTGGGGCGACGAGCACTAATGGCAGTCGAGGTTGCCGAGGTCGGGCTCTGGGGCAGTCGCATCGGCGCGCTCGCATGGAATCACGACCGCTCCCTGGCCACGTTCGAATACGACCGCGACTTCCAACGCAGCGGCATCGAACTGGCACCGCTCATGATGCCGCTCGGGTCACGGCTGTTCTTGTTTCCCGAACTCGACCGCACTACCTATTGGGGCCTACCTGGCATGGTGGCCGACGGACTGCCCGACAAGTTCGGCAATGCCTTGATCGACGCGTGGCTCGTGGCTCAAGGTCGTTCACCGGGCGACTTCAGCCCGATTGAACGCCTCTGTTATGTCGGTAGCCGCGGCATGGGTGCACTCGAATTCCGCCCCGCCGTGCAGCGAATGACCGTGCCGTCCGGCCCGATCGACATCGAGCAACTCATCACTCTCGCCGGCCGTGCGCTCGCACAAAAAACATCGCTCACCGTAGCGACCGGCACCGACCTGCTCACCGAAGCCGACCTGGCACAGATCATCCAGGTCGGCACCTCCGCAGGCGGCGCACGAGCCAAAGCGGTCATTGGCTGGAATCCAACAACGCACAACGTGCGGTCGGGTCAACTCGACCTCCCCGATGGCTATGAACACTGGCTGCTCAAGTTCGATGGCGTCACGAACAACCGCGACAAAGAACTTGCCGACCCGGCCGGCTTCGGCCGCATCGAATACGCCTACTCGCTGATGGCCCGCGCTGCCGGCATCACCATGGCTGAAACTCGCCTGCTCGAGGAAGGTCCCCGGGCGCACTTCATGACTCGGCGTTTCGACCGCGTCGAAGGCCAGCGACTCCACATGCAGACGCTGGCCGCTATCGCCCACTTCGACTTCAACCGAGCCGGTGCGTACAGCTATGAACAGGCGCTGATCATCATGAGCCGGCTCGGGCTTCACTCGACCGAACTGGCCGAGCAGTTCCGGCGAGCAGTCTTCAACGTGGTCGCTCGGAACCAGGACGACCACACCAAGAACATCTCATTTCTGATGGATCGCACCGGCCAATGGAGCCTTTCGCCGGCCTATGACGTGACCTATGCATGGAACCCACAAGGGGCGTGGACGAGCCAGCATCAGATGTCAGTCAACGACAAACGCGATGGCTTCGAGACGGCTGACCTGATGGCCTTGGCCCGCGTCGCCAAGACGTCACCCCAGGCGGCGCGCACGATCATCGGCGATGTCAACGAAGCCGTTTCGTCGTGGCCCGAATTCGCCGACGCCGCCGGCATGCCTGCCTCCGCAGCCGCCGCAATCGGCGACACGTTCCGTGATCTCGGCTGACCTGAAACTCTGACGCAAACAGGTCGCTAGCAGGGTCACTAGGGGCGATAGGCGAACGTCGACGGGCCGGTGGTGATCGAACGTTGCACGGGCCCTGCCCATTCGGCCAGCAGCGGTCGGGTGTCTCGCGGATCGATGATCTCTTCGACCTCGAAGAACTCGGCCGATCGGTGTGGTGAACGCACCCGATTGAGACGATCGCGGATGTCATCGAGCAGTGCTTCTGGGTCATCACTGTCGGCGAGATCCTGCTTGTAGGCAACTTCGATGCCGCCTTCGATCGGCAACGAACCCCAATCGCCCGACGGCCATGCATAGCGGAAGCTGTGCCAGCCCGGCTTGCTGTTCGCCGCACCGGCAACACCAAACGCCTTGCGGATGACAACACAAGCGAACGGCGTTGTCAGCTGGCCAAGAGCAGCCAGGGCCTGACTGCCATAGCGAATCGTCGCTGCCTCTTCGCTGTCTTTACCAATCAGGAAACCCGGACAATCCTCGAGGTGTATGACCGGCAGGTGGAACGTCGAAGCGAGGTCGAGCAGACGGATGAGCTTGCGACAACCGTCTGCGGTCCACGCGCCGCCGTAGTGATACCCATCCTCGGCGAAGACTGCCACCGGGTAGCCGTCGATGTGCGCCAGGCCGGTGATGATCGAACGGCCCCATCCCTTGCCGATCTCGAAGAAGCTGTCTTCGTCGAAGACCGCGTTGAGAATCTTGCGCATCTTGTAGACCCGACGCGGCTCACGGGGCACGACCGAGATCAACGATTCGTCTCGCCGTTGCGGATCATCAGCGCTCTCGGCACGCGGCGCAAGCTCGTCGACATTGGTCGGCAGATACGAAAGGAACTGCTTGACCCGGGCGAATGCTTCAGCCTCAGAATCAACAGCATCGTCGACTGCGCCATTTGAGCTGTGGATGTCGGCGTGACCGAGTTCTTCCTTGCCGTGATCGCCGAGCGAGGCCTGCTCGACCAGCGCCGGGCCGGCGATCATCATCTGCGCCGTCTCGCGCACGATCAGCGAATAGTGGGCCGTGGCCACCCGGGCAGCGCCAATGCCGGCGACCGACCCCAAGGCGAGCGCGACCGATGGTGCGACGCCCAGGTGGTTGACGATGGTGTCCCAACCGTTCAGCTGCGGGATGTAGGTGCGGCCGGCGGTCTCGATCGTCTTGACCGAGCCGCCACCACCCATGCCGTCGACGAGGCGCACGTGTGGCAGGCGAAGCTCGAAGGCGATGCCCTCGGCTGCCTGACGTTTGCCGGGAATGGTGGCGTCTGCTGAGCCACCTCGGACGGTGAAATCATCGCCAGAGAGCACGATCGGCCGGTCATCGATCGTGGCCATGCCAAAGATGAAGTTCGACGGGGTCAGATGCACGAGGTTGCCCTCGTCGTCGTACTCGGCCACACCTGCCGTCTTGCCGATCTCGTGGAACGAACCCTCGTCGGCAACCGCGTCGACGCGTTCGCGAATAGTCATCTTGCCGTAGAAGTGCTGCCGCTCGGCCTTGTCGGCACCACCCAGTTGGTCGACGAAGTGCTCCCTCCGCCGCAATTCTTCGAGCTCAGGTTCCCACGTCATCGATTTTCCCCTATGGCATTCGGCACAGCAGCGAGCCTAAAGGGCATGGCCCATTGGTCAGTAAGCCGTAAGGCTTGACGTACGTCGCCGAATTGGGTGCGGGGATGTCGACCATGTTCCAGCGGTGGGTCGACAACTAACGTTCTCGCGATGTCGAATGTTGTGAGTCCAGTTGTCGGAACGGTGTGGAAGATTCAGGTGGCGGTCGGAGACACGGTCGCCGAGGATGACGACATCATGATCCTCGAGTCGATGAAGATGGAGATCCCCGTCGAGGCCGAGACCGGCGGCGTTATCAGCGCAATCCACGTGGCCGAGGGCGATCAGACCACCGAGGGCCAACTCCTGGCCACCATCGACTAACAGACCGCCGCAAGCAAGAACGCGAGCAACGCAGTGTGGTCAGGCGATGCAGTGGGATCAGGCGATGCAGTGCAGTCAGGCGACGGCGGCTACGGCGTCTGCGACGGAACTGTCGCCGGCGATCAGCTCGAACGTGGTGTTGCGGGCGCTGTCGCTGTCGATCAGTTCGGCGATCACCGCCGCTACGTCGCCCCGGGGCACCTTGCCTCGCCCGGTTGACTCGGCGATGTACACCGATCCGGTGGGTTCATCGTCGGTGAGAGCGCCAGGGCGCACAATCGTCGCATCGATGTCGGCAGCTCGAGCTGCATCGTCGGCTGCCGCCTTGGCCCGCAGGTAGACGCTGAAGGTCTCGTCATCTTGTGGCGGGTCGTCGGCACCCATCGAACTGATGATGACAAAACGACTTGCTGCAACCCGCGCCGCCGACTGCACCGACAAGATGGCGCCGTCACGATCGAGGGTCTTCTTACGTTCGGGGCCACTGTCGGGTCCTGCGCCGGCGGCGAAGACCACAACATCGCTGGCTGCGAGTGCCGCGTCGAGCGCTTCGGCGTCGGTGGACTCGAGATCGCACAACACGGGCTCGGCTCCGTCGGCGCGCAG
>JBDNHG010000417.1:0-7162 GCA_041688925.1 Acidimicrobiales bacterium
CAGTTGCGAGTCGTTCAGGATCTCGCGACGCAATCCGCGGCTGCACCTCGGCGATCACGCCTTCGATGGCGGCCATAGTGGGGCCGGGGTCGATGCTGTTGTCGAGATCTGACAGAAGGTCGGCTCGATACTCGTCGAGCTGGCCTTTCCCACCTTCGTACAGGCGATACGCAGTCGAGCGCGGCACACCTGAAAGTTCGATCGCTTCTTTCAGTGTCACCCGGTCCAGACCCGGCGCGACCCCACGCGATTTCAACAGCTCGAGCCCAGCGTCCAACAACGCCCTTCGTGACTCGGCTGCCTTCAAGCGCTTCTTTGGTTCGTTTGATGACATCAAATCATTGTGACATCAGCCGGGCCCAATCATGGTATCGACGGTGCCTAATGGCTTAACTACTTTGATGATTCTTGTCACCGCCGCTATCTCGGCACCCGTCGTTGCACGCCGCTCGGCGCCAACCCCCGGACTCAGCGACCCGATCTAACCCCCGCCCCTGGTCATGGCGCAACGGCCGCGCGCTACAGACCAGTCTGACTCTTTAAGCTTGATGCGTGGCGCCTCGTTCCCGACGACGACTGTTGTCGGTGATGGTCAGGCTCGTGGTCGCCACGATCTTGTCGAGCGTCACCCTGGTGCACGCCGCCTCGACGGTCGCCGGTGCGCAAACCACCAACGGGCTACAGGTGGCATCGTCGACGACGTATGTCCCGCAACCCGAACTCGAGCAGGTCGCGGTGAACGCTGTCTACACCCTGACCAACCTTCAGCCAGATGAGAACCTCGACGGTCGCATTCGGTCGTACTACTACACCAAGTGGGTGATCGCCGTTCCTGCGTCGGTGAGAGACCTGTCGGCGTCGACCTCGCAGCAACCATTGCGCACGACGAACGAAGTCGACGCCGACACCCAAGACGTCGCCTTCGTATCAATCGACCTGCTGGCCAACCTCAGCTATCAAGAGTCGGTGCAGATCGATGTGCGTTACACGATTCCGGGTGGCGAACCCCGAGCCGGTGGAGTGATCGCCCGTGTCAATGACTCCTTTCTCTCGTTCTCGGTATGGACAGCAGGTGACCCCGGCCTCGCGGATGTTCGCATCCAGATTCCGCCCGGTTTCACCGTCGACCTGCAAGGTGATCTCGATGAGTTCCGCGAGATCACCCGAGACGGCGAAACGCTCTTGGAAGCGACATCGATCAAACGCCCCCACGACTTCTTCGGTCAAGTGTTCGGCCGCAACGATCTTGGCTTGCTCACCGAGATTGCACGCCTTCCCGTCGGCACCGCGACCGTGCGTGCTTGGCCCGACGACCCCGAGTGGGCCATCTTTGTCGTCGATGCGATCGAAGAGGATGTACCCGTACTCGCCGACCTCACCGGGCTCGATTGGACAGCCGGTGACATCGAGGTGATCGAGACCGTCACGCCCTATCTCTACGGCTACGGCGGCTGGTTCAATGCATCATCGGGTTTGATCGAGGTTGGCGAGACACTCGAACGTGACCTGATCCTGCACGAACTCGCTCATGCCTGGTTCAACGACGAACTGATCGAAGGGCGTTGGATCACCGAGGGAATGGCCGAAGAATTCGCGAGCCAGACCATCGCAGCCACGGGGGACCCACAGCCTGATCCCATCCAGCCCGACCTTGCAGACCCTCTGCGCGTGCCGCTTGCCGACTGGGCCAGCCCGTGGACACTCGACGAAGCGGACGCCTTCGCCTATGAGCAGTACCACTACAACGCGTCGTGGTGGGTCATCCGCCAGATCACCGACGAGATCGGGCTCGACGCGTTCGCTGATGTTCTGGTAGCGCTACGTGACGACGTACTGCCCTACCCCGGTGAACTGCCGGGTGAGAAGACGCTGCAACCAACCAGTTGGACGCACTTGTTCGACCTGCTCGATAGCCGCACCGACAGCGCCAATCTCGACGAGCTGTTTACGACCTATGTCCTGGATCCTGACGTAGCTACTCGCCTTGAACTGCGCAGAACAACCCTGGACCAGTACGACGATCTCGTTATGGCCAGCGCAATGTGGAGCCCTCCTCTGGTCTTGCGCCGTGATCTGACCGCGTGGAATTTCGACAACGCCCAAACACTCATCGCCGAGGTCAACACCATCATTTCCGTTCGCGACGCGGTCGACACCCTCGCAGCCGACCTCGACATCGACATAGTGCACGACACCGAAGCTGCCTATGAGACAGCCACGTCGTTGACGGCACTCCGCGCGGTGCGTTCGACCGAGGAACAGTTGCGCACCGACCTCGAGGGTCTGCGCACTGCGCGCACCGACCTCCTCGACCAAGGCGCCGCACTTCATATCGGCGTCGAATTCTCGGCTGGCACCCAGGATGCAGCTGCGGCCGAGATCGTCGAGCTACGCGCCTCGCTCGAACACGTTGCGATGCTGCGCGTTCAGGTCGAGGAAAAAGTCGATGCTATGGATCTCACCCATCCCGATTGGTCGCTTCCATCATCGGCCGATGCCGCGGTGGCAGCCGCCGATGCCGAAGCTCGCCTGGCGACCCTCGACGCGATTGAACGAGCCACGTCGTCAGTCAACGCTCCGCGCAGTCTCTTGCAACAACTCGGTGTGTGGCGACGCGACCCTTCACATACTCTCGCAGACGCGCGACGCGCATTCGAAGCCGATGCCCTCGACGACGCCTTGGCGGCAACTGCGGCCACCGAGACCGCGTTGGCTCGGGCCGACTCACAGGGTCGAACCCGAGCCCTGTATGCGAGCGCCGCGGTCATCGCTATCCTCGGCGCGGTAGCGACAACAACCTGGTTTCGTCACCAACGCGCCAGTGGCCCAGCGTCCAACACCAACCCGCTCAGCCCGTGAAGAACCCACCCGAGGGATGCAGGATCTCGCCGGTGAAATAGCCAGCGTCGTCGCTGCACAAGAACGCCGCCGTTGCTGCATTGTCGAGTCGGCTGGTGGCGTCGAGCCGAGTGAACACGGCTCTGCTGCCCGCTGCTTCGATCTCGGCGACCACGCCCTCGCCCCGGTCGGTGTCACGGTCGGCGACCACCACCGATGCACCCTCGGAACCCAACCGCAAACAGCACGCTCGGCCAATTCCATTTGCACCTCCGGTCACCACCACGACCTAGTTCACAAAACGTTCCATGACAATCTCCCCGGCCGCCTCACCGCTGTGAAGTCAAGTGTTTCCGGCAGATTATTCCAGACTCGGGCACTGTCGTCCCTACACCGCCGCGCCCGTATCGCTCTAATTCGCACTAAAGTTCGCACTAACCACAAAACCCTTTCAACCTCGGCATCTGTCGAGAGAGGGATATCTGGAGGGATATATGAATAACAAGAGCATGCTCGCGAAGCTGCTTGCGTTGATCTTCACGCTCGCGCTCGTTGCCACCGCGTGTGGCGGCAGCAGCGATGACGACGGTGAGACAGCAAGCGACGACACGACATCACAGACCGACGACGCAAACGACGATGCTGGCACTGACACCGGCGACACCGAAGACGACGTGGTACTAACCCAGGGTGGCGATGTCGCTGCTCGAGTACAGGACGCCGGCACGCTCGAATGTGGCGGAAACGACACATTGCCCGGCTTTGGCATCATCGACGCCGAAGGTGAATTCAGCGGATTCGACATCGACTTCTGTCGCGTTGTTGCTGCGGCCGTCCTTGGTGATTCCACTGCGGTCAACTTCACGCCACTCGTCGCCGCTCAGCGTTTCCCAACGCTGCAGTCAGGTGAAATCGACGTGTTGATCCGCAACACCACCTGGACCGCAAGCCGTGACGGCAGCGAAGGCGCAACCTTCCTGCACACCACGTTCTTCGATGGCCAGGGCTTCATGGTTCGTGCCGACAGCGGTATCTCCTCACTCGACGACATCGCCGATGCCAGCATCTGTGTGCTTCAGGGCACGACAACGTTGCTGAACATGAACGCCGTGCTGGGCGACCGGGGCATCCCGTTCACACCAGTCGAGTTCGGATCGAACGACGAACTGACCCCAGCGTTCATTGCTGGCCAGTGCGAGGTCTGGACCTCGGACGCATCACAGCTCGCCGCCTTCGCAGCCAGCCTTGATATCGAAACTTCCATCCTTCCTGAGATCATCTCCAAGGAGCCTCTGGGTCCGGTTGTCGCCGACGGTGACAGCCAATGGGCACAGCAGGTCAACTGGGCAACCATGGCAACCATCCAGGCATGGGAATTCGGCATCTCGTCCGAGAACGTCGATGACTTCCTGGACAGCGAAGACAGCGGTATCCGCCGCTTCCTCGGTCAGCCAATCGAAGATGAAGACGGCAACTCGGCAGTATTCGACGCCGGTCTTGGTCTCGATCCAGAGTTCGCACTCAACGTCATCCGCCAGGTAGGCAACTACCAGGAGATCTTCGAGCGCAACCTCGGGCCAATCAGCCTGAACTTGGACGGAAGCCCGAACGACCTGTGGACCAATGGTGGCCTGCAGTACGTTCCACCATTCCGCTAAATCAACTGCTGTTGAGACAGCACAACAGATGACCCCTTTGGGGTGAATCCGCACCACGGGGCGGGCCGAGCTTTGTTCGGCCCGCCCCGTGTCATTTCGTTGACTAAGATCATGCCGCAAACAAGAAACCATTGGGGGGGATTCTTGATTACAATCTTGCTCGCAGCCCTTGCTGTGGCTGCGGTACTGACGATTGTCTACGTATTTGGCAGACTCGTCTACGACGCCTACCGGCTCGCCGCCAGTCGACGGCGCGACAAAGGCGACACCGATCTGCCGCCACTGTGGCGCGACGTTCAGGGCATTGGCATCGCCGTCCAAGTGTTCTTTTTGGTCGCGCTCATCCTGCTGATCCGTTACCTGTGGGGCAACTTCACCAACCGAACCGAGGCCATTGGCCAAGACCTCTCGTTCGATTTCCTCGATCAGCCATCGGGCATCACCATTGCCGACAATCCGCTATCGGCCAACAGTTCGGTCGCCAGCGCCATCATTGCCGGCTTTGGCAACACGTTGCGCATCATCATGATCGGCATTCCTCTGGCGCTGTTCTTCGGCACCTTGATCGGCATGGCCCGGTTGTCGACCAACTGGCTGCTGCGCAAAATCGCAACCGGCTATGTCGAGTTCTTCCGCAACATCCCGGTTCTGGTTGTGATCGTGTTCGTGTGGCAAGCGGTCTTCCTGAACGGCTTCCCCAGGTCGCAAGAGTCGTGGAAACCACTGGGCGGCTGGTTGATCCTGAACAACAACACCTTTGCCTTCCCATCAATCAAGAGCGATGGCAACGTCGGTGCCTACCAGTTGATCCTGCTTGCGGCGTTGCTCATTTCTGCCGCGGTGTGGTGGTGGCGAACTCGAGTCTTCGACAACACTGGCCAACCCCATCGCCGAGTGTTGTGGTCAGTCGGCACCTTCCTCGTCATCGCGGTGGCTGCATACTTGGCGCTCAAAGCGCCCATCGCAACTTCCAAGCCATCGCTCGATGACCGAGGCCGGGTCTACACCGACGGGATACGAATGCAGATGCCCTATGCCGCTCTCACGTCTGCCCTCGTCTTGTACACCGCGTCGCATATCTCCGAAATCGTGCGAGGCAGTATTCAGGCCGTCGACAAGGGCCAGGTCGAAGCCGGCAATGCGCTGGCACTGTCGGTCTTCCAGCGGTACCGCTTCGTGGTGCTGCCCCAGGCAATGCGAATTGCGTTCCCACCCCTCATCAACCAGTTCTTGAATTTCACCAAGAACAGCTCGCTGGCCGTCGCCATCGGCTTCTCAGAAGTCACCGCGGTTATCTTCAACCTGTTCGGCCAATCTCAACCCAGCAACCAACTGATCTTGATCCTCATGCTCTTCTACTTGGTCGTCTCGTTAGTCATTTCCGCGCTCGGCAATGTCGTGAACCGCAGACTCCAGATTGCGGGGCGCTGACATGACAAATCGCCCACAAGACGCTGCCCCACAAGACGCTGCCCCACAAGACGCAGCGCAGCCGAACCTGCTCGGTGAAGAACCCGTCGTCGTCGACCAGAAGGTTGCCCCCTCGACCAAGTTGGCTCCGGCCGACTGGTTGAAACAGAACCTGTTCTCGAACCTGCGCAACTCAATCATCACCGTGATTGTCGGACTGATTGCACTCTTCGCTCTGCAGGCCGGCTTGCGTTGGATCATCAGCGCTGACTTTGAGATCGTGCGAGCCAACCTGCGCGTCTTCATGATTGGACAGTTTCCCCGAGACGAATTGTGGCGTCTGTGGGCTTCTGGTCTGCTGCTCGCTACTGCAATTGGTTTCACGTCCGGTGCGTTAGCCCACAACGCCTATGACACGGCAACAGATATGAGCGTCGAGGCTCACAAGGAGACCTACCGCGGTCTACTCCGGCGCTTCTGGCCGCTGGTGCTGGTCATGATCTTCTTCTGCAGCTTTGCTCGCACACTGCTGCCCTACATTGGCCTGGCCCTCGTGTTCGCCACAGTGGTGGTGCTTCGCGAAATCGGCTGGCGAGTCCCGAGGGCGCTACGCGAACGAGCGGTATTCATTGGAGCAACGCTCGTTGTTCTGTCGATGCTGGTGATTGCCGGCACGTCACGTCTTGGTGGTTTGGCCATAGGGCTCGTCGCTGCGGCCTGGATGGCCTCCGAAGTCGGTCGCATGACGCACCTGCCAGGGATGAAAGGCACGCTCAGGACCGCTGGTCTGTCAGCACTGGCCTTCATCGTTGCCTACACAATCCAGATCCTGATCCCCCACGAAGGGTTCGGCTGGGAAGACTGGGGCGGCATCCACATCAGCCTGTTCCCCACTGTCGTGGGCATCACCTTGGGCATGCCGTTCGGCATTCTGTTGGCGATCGGCCGACGATCGAATCTGCCCGTGATCAAGACGGCATCAACTATCTTCATCGAGTTCGTCCGCGGCGTACCGCTCATCTCGTTGCTGTTCTTCTCGAACCTGATGCTGCGCAACTTTTTCCCACTCAGTGTGGAAATCCCTGGAGATCTGACTCTGGCCATCAGCGTGATCACTGGGTTCAGTGCCGCTTACATCGCCGAGATCGTTCGCGGTGGTCTACAAGCAGTTCCCAAGGGCCAGACCGAAGCTGCACAAGCTTCGGGCATGTCGCCAGGCAAAATGCAGCTGTTGATCGTGCTTCCCCAAGCGCTGC
>JBDNHG010000418.1:0-3323 GCA_041688925.1 Acidimicrobiales bacterium
ACACCTGTTTGACCCGACTACGCGAAGCCGGGATGGCCCTTGAAGCAGTCCAGGCCCAGGCCGGTCATCAATCGATCGAGACCACCCGCCTCTATCTCCACTTGGCCGATACGTGGCTAGCCGACGAGTACCACCGAGCCATTTGGGCAATCGAGGAGCACACAACATGACCACTGAACACGCGCTGAAACCACCCACTGTTGACGGTGAGCTGATCGAGAGGTACGCGCTGCTAGGAGCAACTGCGACCGCAGTGCAGAACCGTCGCTCTGTGGCCCGGCGGTTCACCAAGCGTCACGGCGGCATTGAAGGCTGGGCTCAAACACCAGTCGCCGATCGGCTCGGCGAGTCGGTCGTTCTGCGAACCTACGCAGCATGGGCGGTTGTTAATCACGGCAGCCCGGTCGATGTCGACTTCGTCGTGGGAGCGCCGACGAAGTGGGCGAACCATGTCGCGAACCGCGAGCCAATCACCCATAGCGACTTCGCAGCAATGTCGGCTGATCTTGGCTTCAACCCGGCAGAGACCAGGCGGATGTGGGCAGCGTTGGCGAAACTCTCGGTCATTAGTGGCATCGCTGCCAGCGTGATCGCTGACGAGGAATACACCAGCACACGTGACGTGTATCTCGCTGCTGTCCAGCGGCGCTGTGGGAGCATCCCGAAGATCTTCGCGACTCCATTGTTCGGTCTCAACTCGGTCATGTTCCACCTTCACCGCGGGCCTGTTCCTCGTCGACGAACCCGAGACGGGAACCGCAAACCCGACTGGGAAGCCCTCGCCGTCGATGTGCCCGCCCTGGCCGCGACCATGCACCGTTACCTGGCCCAACTCGCTGTGTCGCTACGCCCCGGCAGCGTCGCCACGATCGATACAACTCTGCGGATGTTCGGCCGGTTCATTGCTGATCACCACCCCGAGGCCGTGGGCGCCGCTGACATCAACCGCTTCCACATCGAAGCCTTCAAACCGTGGCTCGCAGCGCGGCCAGGAAAGAAAGGACACACCCAGCTCTCGGCGACAACTATCGGGATGCGACTCGGGCACCTCCGGAACTTCCTCGGCCGAATCATCGACTGGGACTACGCCGACGCTCCACGTCGAAACCCGGTGCTGGCGGGTGACTTCCCCATCCGCAATCGTGCCCTGCCCCGGTTTCTTGATGACCCCACCGCAGCAAAGCTGCTCACCGCAGCCCGGAACCTTGCGGACCCCTTCGACCAGCTCGCGGTCGAGATGCTCGCCCGAACCGGGATGCGTCGTGGGGAACTCCTCGGCCTCACCATCGACGCCGTTGTCCAGATCGGGTCCGCGTTCTGGCTCCGAACGCCTGTCGGCAAACTCCACAACGACCGCTACATCCCGCTGCACCCCGACCTCAAAGACCTCCTCGACGACTGGCTCGCCGACCGTCCCAACACGCTGCGCAGCGACCTCATGTTCTGCGACCGCGGCCGCCCATTTCCCTCAACCCGAATCGATCGAGCCATCAAACGGGCCGCGACCGCAGCCGGCATTGGCCACGTCCACCCACACCAACTACGCCACACCATTGCCACCCAAGCCATCAACCGCGGCATGAGCCTGGAAGCAATCGCCGCGCTACTCGGCCACAAGTCCTTGTCAATGACCATGGTCTACGCCCGCATTGCTGACCGCACCGTCGCCGACGAGTACTTCGCGGTCACCAAAAAAGTCGAAGCCCTCTACGACAAACCCCGACGACTCGCCGCCAACGACGAAGGCA
Organism: Acidimicrobiales bacterium; assembly: GCA_041688925.1. GTDB lineage: Bacteria > Actinomycetota > Acidimicrobiia > Acidimicrobiales > UBA10347 > UBA10347. Next base: position 1,749 of record JBDNHG010000418.1, read on the forward strand.
CCGAAATGCGCAAACTCCGAGCCGAGATGCACCAACGCATGCTCGGCAATGGCTACTGCGCCCGCCCCATTGAACTCGACTGCCACTACGAGTCCATCTGCGAATCCTGCACCAACTTCGTCACCACCGTCGAGTTCAAACCCACCCTCAAGAAACAACGAGACGACGCCCGCAACAAGGGCCAAATCGGCCGAGAGAAAATCTTCGACGGGCTACTCACACGCCTCGACAACGACCAAGCCAGCTAAACCCAACAACGCACTACTTGACACGATCACCTACATATGCCGTCGCTCGTTTTAAGAGCTCACGCTCCACCTTCAACTGCGCAACCTCGCGACGCAACGCCGCCAACTCAGCCTTCTCATCGGTGCTCAGGCCCTCGCGTTCACCACGATCGATCCTGGCCTGGCGCACCCAGTTCCCCAGATTCCCATCGCCGACATCAAGGGTCCGGCCTACATCGGCCAAGGTACGCCCCTCATCCAACACCAACGACACAGCGTCAGCCTTGAACTCGGGCGTAAACGTACGCCGCGGACGCGGCGCCTTCTTCTTTTCCATTACTGACATGATTACCTCTCAATCGAGGTGACCGGTCAACAGGGGGAAGCGCAGCAGGTCTTTAAGGCTGCATTTGTACAGCTGAAGGCGGGTCGCTGATGGCTGACAAGAAGTCGCCGAGCGGCTCAGTAAGCCCCAGAACGAAGGAAGGCAAGCTGTTGGCACACATTGTCAGCTTCTATCTTGACTCAAGTGATTTCAACGGGTTGCCTGTCAGCATCGCTCACGGTACAAACGTCGACCTTTCAGCGGCAGCACGTTTAATCGGCAAGCGCCAGGTCGAGGTGATTTCTGACGAGGACTATCTAAATCCTCACATAAGACCTTGGCCCACACGTCGGTCGGAAGCCGAGCAAATTGGGAGTCTCAATGACGCCATGCGTCCAGAGGCGTTTGCAGTGTGCCTGTACCCAACTGCCAAAGCGCTGGTTGATATCGATGTTGCTAATTATGACGGCCGGCCGTATGAGCTGAGGATCGCACAGGGCGCTGGCGCTCTAGAGCCTGTGTATTTTCGCCCAGATGTGATCGAGCCATACAGAGAAGACCCCCGTTTCTCTTTCCGAATGGAAGACGTCGGCTTTCAGTTCAGCATTCGAGACGACGTTTACGATGATGCAGACGAACCGGACTCCGAAAAGGTCTCCCTAATCCATGGCGGACTCGCCTACAACTTCGGAACCATTTCCGAAAGCGAGATAAAACGAGCGGTTGCAGTCTGGTATACAGATCTTGCTGGCCTAACACCTGAGATGCAGCGTCGCTGGCAGACCTACGAAATAGACAAGCAGTCCGAGTTCAGTGCTCACCCTTCCTGGGTGCAAATGCAGATGGGCGCTTTCCCAGACGGACCTGGCCCGTTCACTCGACTTTTTGGCGAACTCAAGGTTCTAAACGAACTCTTCGAGATTGTTACAAGTGAGCCGTTGTTTCGGACTACCCAACGGTCTGAAGAATTCAGCTGGCTGCTGCGTCCAGCGAAGCGAGAGTTCAATCATTTCGTCCTGGAGC
>JBDNHG010000419.1:0-7189 GCA_041688925.1 Acidimicrobiales bacterium
AACCCGCCAATCGGTTCATGCAGTCCTCCAGCGAAACCAAACGGCTGCCAGCCAGGTGCGGTGTTGACGGTCGGGCGACCCAGTGCGTCGTAGTCGATCGCTTGCACAACGTGGCCTTCTTGCGCATCGATCACGACACGAACACTGCCCAGATGGTCGGTGACGATCAGGTGGTCGACGCCGTCGCGGATGAGCGCCTCGGGACAGGTGCCAGACCCAGAGTCGACGAAGCGAATGTCGACGTTGCTTTGTTCGTCGAGCGTTGCGGCCAGACGATCGCCGTCCCACAACAGGCGCAGCGGAGCACCCGAACCTGTGATGCGGATTGGGCGACCGACGGCGTCAAGTACGTGCGAGACGTCGTGATGGGTATCGCTTGATCCGACCAACCGCCCGAGGCCGTCGAAGCGGTAGGCGCGCACCGCGCCATCTTCGCCGATACCGGTGAAGTTGCCGCAGGAGGAATGGCTCGTCGGCTGGCCCGCCACCTTGATCAACCGATCGGCAGCGTCGACTTCGAGGCTGAGCGCACGGCCGCCTCGGTCGAGCTCGAGGATGTTGCCGTTGGCGTCATAGCTGAGCGACATGGTGACCTGGCCGTCGATGGTCACCGTCTCGAGTCGGCGGGCATCGTTGTAGCCATAGTCGATGACACGTTCACGACCCTGCGCTGTCTCTACTATCCGAGCGATGCGCCCGAAGTCGTCACGTTCGATCTGTTCGCCGAAGAAGATGTGAGCGAGCTTGCCGAAACGGGTCTCGTGTTTGGTCAGCCTCCCGGCCGAGTCGTGGGAACGGGTCGTCGTGAGCCCACCGAGTCGTCGCGCGACCGGAAGCCCAGCGTTTGCGCTGCGTTCTATCTGCAAAGGTCCAACCGTGGTGACGAGCCCGTCGCTGTCGCGCACGTAATGCACCTGATGGGCGCCATTGATGCGACGGGCGAGGACCCGATGGTTGTCATCGAACGCCCGCTCGATTCGGCCAGGGCTGCGGCCCATTGTTTCTTCGAGCCACTCGAGTTCGCCGTCGTATTGGAAGCGCACGCTGTCGCCATCAACCGATGAAAGCTCGGTCAGCTGCCCGGTCGCCTCGTCGTAGGTCGAGGAAATCTTCACACCCGGAGCGGTCACGTTGATGACCCTTCCGGCGAGATCTCGTTCGTAGTCGACCAGGTGCTCGGCGTTGAAGACGTGCCCCACAAGCAAGCCGTCGCGGTCGTACAACATCTGCTCGATCTCGGCGCGTCCGTCGACCTCGGGATAGACGATCGACTCGATCGCACCATCGGCGCGCCGACCGATCTTGGTGACCGACTGCCTTGGCGTCTTCAGAGCGACGACACGACCGGCCGCGTCGCGTGCGATCTGTAACCAGCCGTCAGGCGTCTCGATCGAGTTCACCCGACCCTGTTCGTCGTGGTGAAGATGCTGGCGCCAACGTTCGAAGTCGGTCCAGGTCAGGCGACCGTTCTGGTCATAGCCATAGGTCATGACCTCGCCCTGGCGATCGCGGTGGCGGGGGCGACCGTTGTCGTCGAACTCGATTGCAAGCGAGCCCGCGCCCGGAATCTGAATGCTCAGCGACTTGCCGGGTACGAGCTTCGATGATGATTCGCGTCCTGCGGGACTGCGGCTGGTCATGGTGTGCGTCTTCGGCTCGAGCCGTTTGTGCGCGGTTGCGTCACCGACGCTCAACAGCTCGTCGGTGCGTCCGGTGCGGTGTCGATCGGTGCGTCGTTCGATGCTCAGCGTCTTGCCGGTGGGCGACGCTATCGATGTGCGAGATACCTCAATGGAACGAAGCTTGTCGGACTTCGTGCTTCGGCGAGTGGTCGAAACCATGCCCGCTGGTGTGCGAACGATTCGCTCGTCGCCCAGCGGGCCTAGCGAACGGTGTTCGATCACCCGAGAGCGCTGCGCTCCGCAACACGATTGGCTGCGCACCAACGTGCCATCATCGCGTCGCTCGTAGCGATGTGTTGTTTCGCGTCCTTCCGCGGTGATGACGGTGACCTGGCTGCCTGCATCGAAATCGGTTCTCGCCAGGTCGAGTCGGCGGCCGGTCGAATCGCTGAACCGGATCACTCGGCCGAGCTCGTCGCGCTCGATGTCGGTCACGAGCCCAGCTGAGTCGACGATGCGGGCGAGGCCGCCCGTCTCGGTGTACTCGAGCATCGCTTTCGACCTGTCTTGATCGGTGACAGCGATGGCGCGACCGCGATCGTCGAAGTCGATGACGGCCCAGACACCAGCAGGGCTTCGCAGCAGGGATTCTGTGTCGTTGCGTCGGTCGATCGTGTAGCGCTGACCGGCGCGAGTCCAAGACGTGACGCGTCCGTCCTCGTCGCTGCGAGCGCTGGCAAGCTCGAATCCTTTCAAGGCTGACAGCGTGCGTTTGAAACTTCCCGACGGATCAAAAACGTGCACGACGGGTCCGTCGGCCACCGCGAGTTCGGTGCCCTTGATCTTGAGTCGCGAGATGTGCCGAGGGTTTTTGGCACGCGCATTGGACATGCGTGATCCGTTTCCTCGCCACAGGATGTCGGTGCCGACGTCGTAGTGGTGCACCGAGTCGGGTGTGATGCCGCCACAGCCGAGGCTGCGCAGGTCGATGCCGCCGACGACAACGGGTTTGCGCCACCACTTGATGCGGTTGGGGCGAGGGAAACTCTGGGCCATCTCCCAGCCGACTTCGAGTTCGGTGACCAGGTTTGCTGGTGTGCCGGGTGCCGCTGGATCGTTCGAGGTTCCATCCCAGACGTGCTGGAAGAACAGGTTCGGCGCAGGGTCGTAGCTCAGCTCGATCGGCAACGAACCAATCTGTCCGCGCACGTGCACCTTGATCAGACCGGCAGGCACTCCTTCGCCGGTCAGGCGCAGTGAGATGTCGCGGTCGTCCTGTCGGGCACCAACACGACGGTCGTCGAGCCACAGGTCGAGACCATCGCCGATGCTGAATTGCATACGTGCGGCCTGGTCGAGCGCAAGAAGAGAGGTGCGGATCAACATGTCATGCCTCGCATTCGTCAGGGCGGTCGGCACTCGGGTCATATCCCGGACCAACTTCCCAGCCTTCGTTCAGTTCGGCGGCATTGCGGCCTCGAAGCGATGCCGCCGTGGCGATCGCCCCGAGGATGCCCACGACCAACGCAGGGCTCGTGTGCGCGTCCGGGAGACTGATTGGTGTTTCGAGAACGGTGGCGTTGGCAACGCCCGCGGTCAGCAGGCGAACTAGTACGAATAGACCGACGCCAACCGCGCCGACACCGAGGTACTGCCAGAAGTCTGACGCCCGTTGCTGTAGATGCGAACCTTTTGCTTCGGGGCGGGCTTTCGGGCTCGAGATGGTCGCGGCTGTTGGGCCGATCGCAACCGCCAACTCGAAAGCGGCTGCGGCCGCAACCGCCTCTGCTCGTCTTGCGCGGGTTGCCTCGTCAACTTCTGCACCATCGACCTCTGCGCCGTCGAGTTCGGCGGGGTCGAATTCGGGCCCGATTGCCGGTACAGGAATCGCTGTCGGCTCGGCGACGTGTTCACCGGCGACATAGGCGGTGAAGCCGTTGGGACCAACAAATCGGAAGCTGCCATGGCTCTCAGGATCAGCCGCCCATCCACTGGGCGATGTTCCCGGCCCGACAGCGACGTCGGCTGCTCGACCCAGACGGGCGAGTTCGGCCAGTGGCGCCGGGTGCGCTTCTGACCGTGGCGGCCATTGCTGGGTGGTGGCGTCGACGGTGGTGTGCATGCCGTTGCGCAACCGGCGATAGCGAGATGCCAGAACCGGCGCCAACGGGTCGTCGTCGGCGTCGTCGACCAGGCTCGGCCCGTGGGTGTGGTTGCTCGGGAACAGATGGTCTCGCGCCGAGGCGGCCGCAAGTCGGCGCTGGTCGAGTGCAACGGCGGCTGCGACAGCGACGATGAAGAGCACGGCTGACAAGGTGCCGTCGAATAGCAGTTGGCGAACCCATTCAAGGCTGCCTTCGCCGCCATTGGCTGCCATGTGGTCACCAACGACGAGCAGAATCAGCGCAACAGCACCGACCACAGCGCCGGCTTGGCGTCGGTGCAGTACGAGCAGGCCAATGGCAAACGCAAGCATCGAAGTCCAGACCGCCTGACCAACGATCGTGAGGCCTTCGGTTTGCACGATCGATGGCACGACGAGGCCGGCATCAAAGCCGAACCCAGCAGCGCCGGCCCGCTCCCACAGTGCTTCTTCATGAAATGCGTAGCCGGCTCCGACGCCGAAGCCCAGGATCATCAGGTCGCTCAGCCCGGGGTGACGCCATGCCCGGCGGCCCATGACGATGGCGATTCCGATCGGAATCACCTTGAGCAGTTCTTCGAGCAGCGGTGTGATCCACACGACGCTCTGGTCTGCCAATCCGGCCAACGGATCATTGAGTAGCGAGGCGAGCATCGCAACGAGAAAGGTGCCAGCGAGCCAGTAACGGGCCACGGCGCCCACACCGATCGAACGGACGCGTCCGGTGACGAGCAGCAAGATGCCAAGCGTCCATGCTTGGTAGAACGCCAGCTTCACCAGGGTGCCGATGCCCGCACCAATGAGCGACGGAAGCAGCACGAAGAAGAGTACGACCGCAGCGGTCGTTCCTGCTGTCGTAACCATCTTCCAGCGACTACCGAGGAAGGTGGCCATAAGCCGACTCTGGAGGGTGTAGCCCTCGACGAAGTCTGGTGGGCGGGCCGATGCCTGTTCGACGACAACTGCGTCGTGACGCGGCAGCCAAAGTGGCGGAGCGTCAGCTCGAGGCTTCGGATCTCGTTGTAGGACCGCCATGTCAAAATCCCCAAGGAAGTGATCATCGGTCGGCCCGGGATGGGCCGATTGGCACAGGTCTCTACTGTCGGCCCCAAGACGAACACCTAAAGCGAAGTAGGCCGTAAGGCCAGGGGTCCGCCATGGCGGCTGCGGCGTTGGCCACTGTCCGGGCACCAACACACGTGAGCCGCGAATAGTTACGTCCCCCGGGGACGTCACTATTCGCGGCCGTGTTGATCAGAGTTTGCGGGCGATGATTTCGGTTGGGGCGATGATGCCCGATCGAACCGCAGCCGCCAGGTTGCCCAGCTTGGCCGGTGTCGTCGACCCCATGATCAGGTGCAGTCCCAGCGGCGCCGGCCCCTGCTGAGATGCCGCCGCTGCAGCCATCTGGGCGAATACGGCCAGAGCGGCGTCGGTGCGGTCCTCGACGGTTTCGACCACAAAGCCCGAGGCGACGAGGTGCGTGGCATAGTCGTCGGCCGACTCAAGCGCACTCGTGGCAAGCGTGGCGGCCCATGGCATCGGATAGTCGGGTCGGCCCTCGCCGATCACCATCAGGTCATAGATCGCGAACCGAGCACCCGATTCGAGCTGAGCAGCGATGGAACCAAACGCAGCTTGTTTATCGGCGATGTTCATGCCGACGTGCACCATGGTCGCAGCGGTAAAGAGTTCGTCGCTCTCTGGCAGCTGATCAGCTGACGCGTGGACGAAATGCACCCCCGCGTCGAGCCCGACCAGCGACGTCAACCAGGTTGCGACCTCGACGTACACGAGCGTCAGGTCGACGCCGGTGACCTCGGCTCCTGTCGCTGCCGCGATGTAGCGAGCGGTGCCGCCGAGACCACTGCCGACGTCGAGCACGCGATCGGCGTTGCCGAGTTCGAGTTGCGCAACGAGGTGCTCGGTCGCCGAACGTCCGCCGAGATGGAACTCGTCGAACGCGCCGAGGGACGCGACCGTCACCGGCCCGTCAACGGCCGCCAGTCCCTCTTCGATGCGGTCCCGCAAGCCGCCAAGTGAGTAGTGCGCACTGACCTCGTCGCTCATTGCTCGAAGCTAGCGCCAATCGCAAACTGGAACTGGCCGGCCGTATCGGGCGCGGCACCGTTGCTCAGCCGGCGAACATGCCTCCGGCCGGAAACATGATCTGGCCGGTCGTATACGACGACTCGTCGATCGACAAGAAGAGTGCCGTGTTGGCGATCTCGTCGGCGGTGCCAAGGCGACCCATGGGCGTCATGGATCGCATGAACTCGGCGCCCTCGCTGGCTTCTGCCATGCGGGCAGTCATGGGTGTTTCGATAAAGCCTGGCCCGATGGCGTTGACCCGAATGCCATAGTCGACCATTTCGAGTGCGAACGCCTTGGTCAACATCCAGACGCCGGCCTTCGATACGCAGTAGTCAACTCCACCGCGCAATGGCACCTTGGCGGCCACCGACGCGATATTGACGATCGTGCCCTGGGTGCCGCCCGCAATCATTGCCTTGGCGGCAGCCTGGTTGACCAGCATGACGCCGGTGAGGTTGACGTCGAGTACCCGCTGCCAATCGTCGGGTGACTGGTCGACGAGCCCAGTAGATGCTCGGGCGTTGCGCTCGCCGCTCACATAACCGGCGTGGGCGAGCCCGGCAGCAGCGACCACGGCGTCGACCCTGCCGTATTTGTCGAGCGCGGTTTCGATCATCGCCACGTTGTCGGCCGGTTCTGACGCATCGAGGCGAACGGCATGTGCGGTTCCGCCATTCGATTCGATTTCGGCCGCCGCAGCGCTCGCGGCCTCGATGTTGATGTCGCCGAGCACGACGGTTGCGCCCTCTGCCGAAAAGCGCCGCGCGCAAGCCCGGCCGATTCCGCTGGCGCCCCCGGTCACGACGGCAACCTTGTCTGTCATCTGATTGTTTGCCATGTGTGTTCTCCTTGCGGAGACCAGCATGGCAGTTGGGGCCAGACCGAGTTCAGTCGGCCCAGAGCGACAGCATCAGGAGCGCTTGTCGAGCTGGTTGACCAGCACCTTGGCAACAACCTTGGGCATGCCGTTCTCGACGAGGTGATCGACAGCGATCTGCGTTGACTGCCCTTGGGCAATCAGGTCGGCCGCCCGAGCAAGCGCAGCCTTGTGTTCGGGAGAGAGTCCCGATGGTTCGACGCTTGCGAGCGCAGCCGAGGAACGCGTTGATTCGGGGCCAGGAAACTTCATGGAAGTAGTTTCGGCGCGCCTTTGCCCAATGTGAGGCAGGCGAGCGAGCTTTCTCGAACTCTCTCGTCACATTGAGCCATATGGGCCACAGCACGCGAGAGACGCGCAAGTTCAGCGATGGCCCGGCGTCATGTAAAACCACACCGGGAACGGTGCGCCTTGGCACAGCGCCGTGGTATTTCGGCCCGGAGTCGAGGCGAA
>JBDNHG010000420.1:0-3990 GCA_041688925.1 Acidimicrobiales bacterium
CTCGGCGAGGATGGCATCGAGCAACTCGACCGCCTCGACGAAGCCTGTATCAGACAGTTCGCAATGCGGAAGCTGCACCGACAGCGACGCCAGCATGTCGTGGGGATGGCGCACGAGCAAGATGTTCTCGGTCAGCGCAAGATGTGAACGGTCGATACCACGCAGATGATGCGCCATCTGCTTGAGGTACAACACCGGGGTGGGGCACGCACCAAGGATGACATTGCGAATGACATCGTCGGCATCGGGGCTTTGTGTCGCGAGCACATCGGCGACACCGGGATGGCGGCGGTCATCGACGGTGAGATAGTGCGCGTAGAGCGGCTCGTCGACAACCGTCGTGTCGAGACGTTGGCGCCACGAATACATGAGCGCCGTCGAAATGTTGCGGGGGCCGGACCAGCACTGAATGCGGGTGACGTCGTTGGACCTCACAGCCGAGCTTCGTATCCGCCCGACGCGACCTCGGCTGCCATTGCGTCTTGGTAGAGCCCACGGAGGCGTTCGGTCATCGGCCCCTGTGAGCCGTCGCCAATCGTGCGGCCGTCGATCGTATGCACTGGTGTCAGCCCGCCGAAGGTGCCGGTGACGAATGCCTCGTCGGCCGCATACACATCGGTCAGCGAGAACGGCACTCGGTGCGCTGGTATGTCGGCTGCCCGCGCCACCTCGACAACGAGCGCGCTGGTGATGCCGTTGAGGTTGTACTGCCCGGTGGCCGTGAAGACTTCGCCCTTGCTGATGATGAAGAAGTTCGTGGCATTACAGGTCGCAACTGCGCCGGTCGGGTCGAGCATCAGCGCCTCGTCGGCACCAGCGGTCGTGGCCTGGATCAACGCGATGACTTCGTGAAGCTTCGAGTGGCAGTTGAGCTTCTGATCGAGCGTGTCAGGGGGTGGCCGCCGGATCGTGGCGGTGAACAACGAAATTCCCTGATCGCGGACCACAGGATCGGCAGCCTTGTGTTCAGCGATGATCACCATGTTTGGGCCGCCGACGCAGTTCGACGGGTGCTGTGAAGGCGTCTTCTTGTCGCCACGCGTGACCATCAGGCGCACGTGCACATTGTCAAACATGTCGTTGCGGTCGACGGTCGAGCGCAATGCTGCGGTGACTCCCGCTCGATCCATGCCAACATCGATGCCGGTGGCTGCGGCGCCGGCGAACAACCGATCGAGGTGCCGGTCGAGGAACGCGAACACCCCGTGGTGTAGCCGGATGCCTTCCCAGATGCCGTCACCGACCAGGAAGCCGCTGTCAAACACCGAGACCTTGGCCTCGTGGCGAGGGAAGAACTCGCCGTTTATGTAGATCTCTACCGTGGCATTTCGTTCGTCTGCCAGTGCCTGATGCGTACTCTTTGCCACAGTCAAACTGTAGCCCTCCGTTCAAACTGTAGCCCTCCGTTGCGGCCGCCGAATTAACCTCCGGCCGTCGGCCATCGAGCACCTGTGGCGTCGACACGTCCATGGCAAACGTGCTACTTTCCTGCTGCAGATAGTCCGCAGCTGGCCGCGGACAATGCTCTTGGAGGGGTTCAAGTGGTACGAGCGTCTCAGCTTTGCGCTGAGTATTCCATGGTGGCATCACTGTGATTCGTCGACTAGCAGCGTTATCGCTGCTCTTTTCGCTTGCGTTTTTGCTCTTTGCACCGAGCCCCGCACAGGCACAAGAGGGTCAATCCTTCGAAGGTCAGCTCCGTGTCGAAGACGCAAACGGCGACCGCACCCCGGTCGAGGCGGTCGTCCTAACGGTCGAAGGTGGCGACAGCGTCGCCACCAACGAAGACGGTCAATGGTCGATCTCGGTGCCTGAAGCAGGCACCTATACCGTGACCCTCGACGAGTCGACGTTGCCTGACGAACTCTCACTCTCCACCACCGGTCGCAGTTCGCTCACCGTCGACATCGACGATGGCAAGAGCCGGCGAGTGTTGTTCTCACTCACCAGCGGAGACAGCGTCGACGGCGGCACGAGCAGTTCGGGCGGCATCACCGGTCGCCGAGTGGCCCAGCTCTCTGTTGAAGGCCTCAAACAAGGCTTGTATCTCGCTATGGCCGCCGTCGGTCTTTCGATGATCTATGGCACGACCGGTCTCGTGAACTTCGCACACGCCGAGCTCGTGACCTGGGGCGGGCTCGCAACCTACTTCTTCAACTACTACGGCCTCGCCGGCATGATCGGCTTTCTCGCACCGCTGCCGGGGCCTCTCGGCGACGGCATCCATCTGGTCTTCGCCGCTATCTTCGGCATGGCCGCCGGCGGACTAATGGGGTACGGGCTCGACCATGTCTTGTTCCGTCGTCTCCGCCGCGATGGCGTCAGCCTGATTGCTCAAATGGTCATCACCATTGGCCTGTCCATCCTGATGCGCTACCTGTTCCTCTACTTCTTTGGTGGTTCACCTCGTTCGTTCCGCGGCTTCACCGCCCAGACGGCCATCGACATCGGCCCGGTACAGATCACCCCCAAGGATCTGATCGCAATGACGATCTCGATAATCGTGCTGATCGGCATCGGCGCACTGCTCACGTTCACCCGCATCGGCAAAGCAATGCGTGCGGTGTCTGACAACCGAGACCTCGCTGAGTCATCTGGTATCGACGTCCAGAAGGTCATTCTGACCGTTTGGATATACGGCGGCGCCGCTGCCGCGCTCGGTGGCGTCTTCTTCGGCCTTGACCAAGTCAAGTGGGACTTCGGCTTCCGAATCCTGCTGCTGCTCTTCGCCGCTGTCACCCTCGGCGGACTGGGCACCGCGTATGGCGCACTCCTCGGTGCGATCGTTATCGGCCTCGTCATCAACCTGTCAACGCTGTTCATCGACCCCGAATTGAAGAACATGATCGCACTCTTGGCCATGGCCCTTGTGCTGATGTTTCGACCCCAAGGAATCCTTGGCCGAGCAGAAAGAATCGGCTAATGAACTGGGATCTGATATTTACACAGATGTTCTCGCAAGCCTTTGGCGTGCAAGCCATCGTCTTCGCGCTGGCAGCTATTGGCCTCAACATTCACTTCGGCCACGCCGGCCTGCTGAACTTCGGCCAAGTCGGCTTCATGGCAGCTGGCGCCTATGGCTTGGGCATGACCGTCTATTGGCTCGAGATGAGCTTCTGGCTCGGCATCGTGATCGGCATGCTGTTCTGCGTTGGGCTCGGATTGATCCTCGGTATTCCGACGCTGCGGCTACGTAGCGATTACCTGGGGATCACCACGATTGCGGCTTCAGAATCTATTCGGCTGTTCGTGCGATGGCGCGGAAACCGCGGTCGCACTGGCGCATCCGAAGGCATCAACGACTTCGCCGATGCTTTCTACAAGTACAACATCTTCGACAAGCCAGGCAATGAGAGCTACAACTTTCTGTTCTTCGAATATCGGGCAAACACCCTCTGGGTCATGCTTGTCGGCTGGACTGTTGTCATCTTGTGCGTATTGCTGAACTGGCAGCTCATCCGCAGCCCGTGGGGCCGAGTTCTCAAGGCGATACGCGAGGACGAAGACGCCGCCCGTTCGTTGGGCAAGGACGCCTACAGCTACAAGCTCCAGGCACTCATGCTCGGTGGCGTCATCGGCGGGCTTGGCGGCATGCTTCAGGTGATCAGCAAACAGTCGGTGCAACCAGACACCTTCAACCCCGTCATCACGTTCCTAATCTGGACCATCCTGATCATTGGCGGCGTCGGCAAGGTGTGGTCGCCCGTTGTTGGGTCGATCATCTATTGGGGCCTGATAAGCGCACTGATCACACTCATGCGTGAACTACTCGGCACCAGTCTTGGCCCATCGCTCGAGAAGTACTTGAATCTCAGCATCTTGAACGTCGACCAGCTTCGCTTCGTGATCTTCGGACTTGCGCTGATGTTGTTGATGTGGTTCCGTCCGCAAGGGGTATTTGGTTCCCGAGAGGAGATGGCGCTCGATGACCGATAGTTCCAAGCCAGGCGTCGTTCATGGCACTACGGCTGGCGGCGGCGCAGGGTCCGC
>JBDNHG010000421.1:0-2487 GCA_041688925.1 Acidimicrobiales bacterium
CGGCTGGGTTCATGTCGAGCGCGTCGCCGTAACGAATCGGCGAGTTGTATCCGCCCGACTGCACGCCGGTGTTGTACGAATCGAGCGCTCGGCCGGTCGTGAGCCGCAACGGGAACTGCTCGCTGAGTTCTTCTTTTGGGCCCTGGTGCACCAGGGCACTGAACGGCGCCGGTTCTCGACCGCCGAGGTCGTCTTCCCACAGCCATCCGTGCAGGAACGGCGAACCGGGGTGATCAAGCGACGGGCACGGCCATTGCAAGCCGCCTTCGGCGAGGCGGTCCCAGCTCATGCCCGCATGCATTGGCGACAACGACCGCAGCTCGTCCCACAGCTGTTCGGGGTCGGCCACACCCCAGTCGACGCCCATACGAGCAGCGATGTCGAAGATGATCTGAATGTCGTCGCGAGCTTCGCCCGGAGGCGTAACCGCTGCACGTACTCGTTGCACTCGTCGCTCAGACGACGTGACTGTGCCGTTGGACTCAGCCCACGCGATCGATGCGGGCAACACCACATCGGCCATCTCGGCGGTGCGAGTCAGGAAGATGTCTTGCACGACAAGGAAGTCGAGGCCCTCGAGCATCTTGCGGGCGTGGTGGATGTCTGCCTCGCTGTCGGCAGGGTTCTCGCCGATGACATAGACGGTCTTCAGCTCACCTCGCTCCATGGCTTCGAACATGAGCGTCAAATGGATGCCGGGTGTCGGATTCAGGTCGGCTCCCCATACCGCTGCGAACTTGCTGCGCGCTACCTCGTCGTCGATGTCTTGGAAGCCAGGGAACTTGTCGGGCAGTGCGCCCATGTCGCCACCACCCTGCACATTGTTTTGGCCCCGCAATGGCACCAGGCCGCTGCCCCATCTGCCGACATGGCCGGTGAGCAACGCCAGGTTGCACAACGCCAGCACGTTGTCGACCGAATTGTGGTGTTCGGTGATGCCGAGGGTCCACAGAATCTGGGCCTTCCCGGCGGTCGCGTAGGCATGCGCCATCTCGCGGATCGCCTCGGCCGGGACGCCGGTCAGTTCGCTGCCCCGTTCGAGCGTGTACGGCTCGACCGCTGCTTTGAGCTCATCAAAACCCTGCGTCGAGTGGGCGACAAAATCCTTGTTGTGCAGGTCGGCGGCGATGATCTCTCGGGCGACGGTGTTGGCGAGCGCTACGTCGCTGCCGACTTCGATGCCAAGCCAGACGTCGGCGAACTTTGCCGACGACGTGCGGCGGGGGTCGACCGCGTACATGGCAGCACCGTTGTCGATGCCCTTGAGCAGATGGTGGAAGAAGATCGGGTGGGCGTCACGGGCGTTCGAGCCCCACAACAAAATGACGTCGGTCTCTTCGATTTCTTCGTACGACGATGTGCCGCCGCCGGCTCCGAACACTGTGGCCAGACCGACCACCGAAGCCGCGTGTCAAGTTCGATTGCAAGAGTCGATGTCGTTCGACCCCATCACCACCCGCGCGAACTTCTGCGCCGCATAGTTCATCTCGTTGGTCGACTTCGAGCAGCTGAACATGCCGAAGCTATGCGCACCGTCCGCGCCCTGTTCGCGCGCACGGGTGAATCCGTCGGCAACCCGATCGAGTGCTTCGTCCCAAGTCGTTGGTACGAGCTCGCCATCGACACGAACCAAGGGTGTCGTCAGCCGAGCTTTGGGAAGGTGTTGCTTCGTCTTGTGTCGTCGCACCGCGACCCCCATGTCTGAGGGTCCAAACCTACCCGCCAGCCGGGGGGTCGGCTTGTCTAACAGAACGTTGGCATGTCAGTTCATGTGCGCTGCCAGGAACTGACATGCCACCGGAGTTCAGTTCACCTGCTGCATGATCACCCGCGGCAGTGATGCGCGGCCGCCATCGCTGAACGTGCTCACGTCGGCGATGATCGCCTTCTTGGCATCGTCGTCGTTGAAGAACTTGGTGCTGAGATCCTCACGGGTACTGAAGGCACACTGGGCGATTCCGTCGAGGTGTTGCCCATGCAATGTCGCAACGACCGACAGCTGGTGATAGTCAGACATCGCGGCGTGCATCTTGGTGGCCAACGGGCCATGGATGTCGCGCCAGTGGTCGTCGCACTCGCGATGCGTCATCGCCGAGTTGCGCACGAGGCCAAACGTTCCAATCGACCGTTCTTCGGTCGGCTCGACAGAGGGCGCCTTGATCAAGCGGGCAAAACACACGTAGAGGCCGACGTCGCTGACGGCTTCAACCGCCTCGATCTCGTCGGTCGCTATTCGCACCATGGCCGAGAACGGCCGTCCGTCCTTTTCGGTCGGATGATTGCGATAGGCAATTCCTCCGAGTCGAGCAGCCACCTCACTTGCGGCATCTGCATCAGTTCCAAATCCAACCAGTTCGAGCATGCGGTCATTTTGACACACGCACACCGCCCGACGTTCTTCGGCGATGCGAGCGAGGCGATCGCTTCAGGTCATGGAGACCGGCACGTCCGTGACGGTGACCACAGCAGCGGCATCGTCAAGCCCAC
>JBDNHG010000422.1:0-3273 GCA_041688925.1 Acidimicrobiales bacterium
ACGACGTTGTTGCATGCCATCTGCGGGCTGCGGCGTCCCGACAGCGGTTCGGTGTCGGTGCTTGGCCACGATGTGTGGGCGGCGTCCAACAAGGATCGTGCCGGGTTGCGTCTGCGGTCGATAGGTCTTGTGTTGCAGTTTCCGGAGCTGATTCCTGAACTGTCGGTCGCAGAGAACGTCGCGCTTCCTCTGTTACTGCAACGGGTCAAGGGATCACGTGCCCGTGCAAAAGCTGCGCTGGACTTGCTGATCTAGCGGGCTCGGCGCCGGCGAGGTTGTCGGGTGGCGAGGCGCAGCGGGTAGCGATCGCCCGAGCCATCGTCACCGACCCAGCAGTGATCATTGCTGACGAACCAACTGGTTCGGTCGACGCCGCGACGGCGGTGCTGATCACCGATCTGTTGCTGTCACTGGTCCGTGACAATGGCGCTGCGCTGATCATGGCTACTCATGATCGAAGTGTCGCCGAACGCCTCGACGTGATCCACCGTCTCGATGACGCCGAGTTTCTAGCCGGCGATCCTGCCAGCCCAAAACCAACGAGTGCGGCCGGTCAATGACCGGGCCACTACTTCGGCTGGCGTTAGCCCTTTCGTGGAAGGGCCGCGGCCGAGCCGTGCTCAGTTCATTGGCCCTGACCTTCATCGCTGCTTGTCTCGCATTTGTCATGGCGGGGACGATTTCACTCTTCCAAAGCTCCCAACAAGCCGAGAGCCGACTCGAGGCGCGAGCGGTTCAGTCGATCGGCAGTGTTCGTGGGGGACACTTCGATCCATTCCAATCGGCGGTCTCCAGTAACGCTGACCAGGAGTACGACATTACGTTCGATACCTGGATCTGGTCGGCGCCCGACGGACGATCGCTCCGGCTCGTAGTGCTGAAGGCAAATGATGAGTCCGCGGATTTCGCCGGGATCGACCTAGCGGGAACCGGGCTGGTATGTGTCTGAGGGATTCAGGACAGTCATGAATGCCCATCCGGGCTACGTGAATGTGCTGGCCGACGCGGCGATGCTCGACCGCGACGCACTACGGTCGCCCACCGAGCTCCTCGCAATTCAGGTTCTGTCGGATGACGCCTCGTTCGCTCAGGGAATCGTCGGCGTCATCGACCGTGAGGGAGCGACCAAGGTAGGAAGCGACGACCCGCTGGACTTGACCATCGAAACGTTGGCCGTCCTGGTGGTCCTGGCCTTGTGCACCGTTTTGCTGTGGTCGGCCCTCAATCTGGGTATGAGCGCACAACGCGCACGGGAACGAATCCTGAACGATCTCGGGGCTGACCAGTTCCAGATCAAGCAGCTCCGGGTGGCAACCGCCTGCGCCATCACCTTGCCCGGCCTTGTGCTCGGCGTGGTGTTATGGCAACTCATCGCTGCCGGTTTCACGGTCCGACCAGTGGATTCGCTGTCGGTGTTCCCCGGTGATCTCTCACTGTCATGGCCGGCGCTCTTGGTCGCAGCTGCACTCATGTTCATGGTCGTAGCGGGTGCATCTTTGGCCCGAAGCCACGCGGGGTCGAACCAAGCTGAGCATCGCGGTGGCGGTGCACCCCGCGCAGGTCGCCTCTACTGGTTCGCTCCCTGTGCCATCGCTACGGTTCTGGCTCCGGGCCCTGGGCTTCATCGCTGTTCTTGCGCTACTCACGCCGCTGGTCGGCGCCTTCTTCGAAGCCAACGCACCCGCCGAAACTAGCGACGACAGAGCCCTCAGCGCATACGACCTCGGCCCGGTCGGCTTGCCGGGTGACTACGAACGCTTCGCCGCGACCGCTGACCTGAGCCTTGCCCCACTCCCTGTGATCTTTTCGCCTCAGACGCAACGGAACTCTGACGGGTCCGTGGCCCAGCCAATCACTCTGGCTCCTGGCAGTTGCGATGACTGGGCTGATGCTTTGCTGGACACGCGATGCGAGAACGGCACACTCGTGGGGGCGCCTCGGTTGCCGATCACGTTCGTTGGCGACGACCTCAGCCTCGCCGACGCCGAAGCAGCAGCAACTAACTATCTGGTCCGCTATGACCGGCCTGAACAGCGCGATCTTGTGCACCAACACTCAACCTTGCTAAACATCACCCGGCTGTCGCAGTGGGGGACCGGTCATAGCGACAGCGACGCCCTCTACCCGGCAAGCTTCGCGGTTGCGAATCGCTACCGGGACCCGGCGTATGAACGCAGCGTCGACTGGATTGTGACGCTGACTGGGGCGGTCTTGCTCACGAGCGGCATTGTTTCGCTTCTCTTCGTTGCGCTGCGCTCTCGCCGCACCGGCGCCGACCGCTCACGACTCGGAGCGATTGGGGCGACACAGCAACGAATACGACTCGTTGCGTTCATCGAGACCAGCGCTGCGATGCTGACGGTTTCGTTGCTGGGAATCGCCGCCGCCGTCATCGTGTTCGTCAGTCTGCGCATCGCCGACCCCACTATTCCACTCCCGAGTAGTGAGATTCTCGTCTGGGAGGCAGCAGCGTTGCTCGTAATCAGTGTGGGCGCTGCAGCCACGGCTGCCGCTGCGGTGGGCGACCCGGCGCGCCTGTGGAACGACCAGAACAGCTCACTGCAATGACGACGAACAAGAGACATGCGCTCAGCGCCGTGCTCATTGCACTTGCCCTGCTTGTCGGCTGCACGTCTGATCCTGCCGCGGGCGACCCAACAGCCGGGCCCCTCGGCCAAGTCCTCTTTCCGGCCGAGAACTTCAACGAAGAAGTTCAGGTGCAGGGCGAGCGACTCCTGCAGGAATGTATGGCCTCGAGAGGCTTCGACTACACGCCCATCGAGTTCATCGAACCCCAGGACTTTGCACTTCACGAGGGGCCTGACGGGTGGTCGTATGGCTTAGCAGACACCTTGCGCAACCCCACCGAAGCACCAACCGACCCGAATCAGACCAACGTGACGAACCTCTCGGCCTCAGAACGTATTGCATGGCAACAAGCCTTGAACCAATCAGGCTCTGGGTGTCGAGAAGTCGCCGATGGCCAGCTCGCAGGCCTGTATGGCGTCTCCGAGTTCGGCGACGAACTGGCCCAACTCTCGGAACGACTCGACAGCCACCCCGACCGAATCGCACTCGACGAAGAGTGGACAGACTGTCTCGCTGTCAGCGGATATGACTTCGCATCCAGCGACGCAATCACCAGCTACCTCGTTCAACAGGTGAGCATCCAATCAACACTGGAAAACCTGAACAGCACCCCATCGACACAACCAGACCTTCCCGATGGCGGCACCGGAGTCGCTACTCCAAGCGTGAACAGCGAAGCCATCG
>JBDNHG010000423.1:0-9188 GCA_041688925.1 Acidimicrobiales bacterium
ATATTCGCGGCCTTCGATGTTGAACTCACGCTGGCTTCGGCAAACAAGGAACCCTTGTCGACCGGATTCACGGTCGACTGGGAAATCCTGGGAGGGGCGACCGACCTGGTCTACAACGCGGTCACCCTCGACGATCTCTTTGGCTGTGGCGTCGTCGCTAACGAGTTCGATCAGTACGCCGAGGTATTCGTTGGCGGCACCGTCGCGGGCGTCGTGTGTATTCCACTCCCCAGCCAGGATCTGGATCACCCCGACACACAACTCGCCATGAACATGCGCGGCGAACGGGTGGTATTTGTCGCGGACGGCGCCACGCCGGCACCGGTGCAAATCCAGGCCAGAGGGCAGGCGGCCGTCAGCATCGGGCGGGGTTATGACGCCAGCGTGCCAGTCACGTTCGATGTGTTCGGTGACGCCGATGGCTCGGTGTGGAATCTGCGGCTCAGCCCGCCGCGTGACATCACCGCCGAGGTGCTCGCTGCGAACGATTTCAACGACGCGCCTCCCGAGGGCGTGATCTTTGCAGGCTTCGACGCAGAGATGACGCTTGCCTCGGCCGGCAACGAGCCACTGGCGGCCGGATTCAATCTCACCTGGGAGATCTTGGGAGGAGCCACGTCTGGCGTGTACGACGCTGGCACAATTGGTGACCTGTTCGGTTGCGGATCGTTCAGCAACCAGTTCGACAACTACGCGCAAGCCTTCGTTGGCGGCACGATTTCGGGCGTGGTGTGTCTGCCTCTTCCTGCCGAGGACCTCGGTCATCCTGCTACCCGGGTTGCGATCAACCTCCAGGGAAAACGAGTGCTGTTTGTCGAAGGCGGCGAGACGCCGCCGGCAGCCGAATTGTCGCCGAACGGCGGGCCACCCGCAGCTGGTCGCTCCGCGCCGCTGGAACAGCCGATCGATCTCAGGTGGGACGTGCTGGGTGATGCCGAAGGTTCGGTCTGGACGACCACGGTGGGCGAGTGGACTGACATCACTGACCGGGTTGTTTCCGCCAATAGCTTCAACGATGTGCCGCCCGAGGGCGTGATTTTCGCCGGATTCGATGTTGAGTTGTCGCTGGTCAGCGCAGGCAATGAGCCACTCTCGAGCGGGTTCAACATCTCGTGGGAAATACTGGGTGGAGCAACGCTGCGGGTCTACGACGAGTCGAGCATCATCGACATCTTCGGCTGCGGCGTATTCGACGGCGAGTTCGGCAGGTATGACGAAGTCTTCGTGGGCGGCACGCTCAGGGGAACGGTCTGCGTGCCGCTACCCGTCGAAGACCTCGATCATCCTGATACGCGCATAGCGATGGCATTCGATGAGGCCCGAGTCGTCTTCGGCCCGAGCTGACCGTCGCTAACTGGATTTGGGCGCCGCCCTGACTTCTTCGTATGAGGACAGCGAACACCCGTGGTGTTACAGCGGCGCATCACCCGGCATTTGCTGTCGATCGCCGATCTTGCTAGCCAAGGGGGATGAGCACGAGCGAAACTGTCCTGATCGACGAGCCTGCGGCCGGCGTCACGCGTCTGACCCTGAACCGTCCTGACAAGTTGAACGCCTTGACCTACGAGATGATCGAGTCCCTGCACACATCACTCGATGCGGTCGATGCCGACCATGACTGTCGGGCCGTCATCCTCACCGGCGCCGGCCGGGGCTTCTGCGCCGGACTCGACCTCAACGGCTTTGGCACGGTGCCCGGCACCGAAGCACTCGGCCGAGTGCAGCAGGGGATGGCGACCCAGCAGGTCATTGCCGACATCGTTCACCGCATGCGCGACGTTCGTCAGCCGATCATCTCGGCCATTAACGGAGCCGCAGCCGGTGGTGGTTTCGCCTTCGCCTGTGCATCTGACATCCGCTACTGCGGCGAGAGCGCCAAGTTCGGCACTGCCTTTGTCAGGCTCGGCTTGTCCGGCTGCGACATCGGTGTCAGTTGGATGTTGCCTCGCCTCATCGGCGCGAGCCGCGCCTGGGAACTGCTGCTGACCGGGCGGGTATTCGACGCGACCGAAGCCGATCGCATCGGGCTCGTCAGCCGCATGGTTCCCGACGATGCGCTCGAAGACACCGTGCTTACCGTTGCCGCAGAGATCGCTGCCAATAGTCCATTCGGTGTCTGGATGACCAAAGAGGCCATGTGGTCGAATCTCGAAATCTCGAGTCTGCGCGCTGGCATCGACCTCGAGAACCGCAACCAGATCATGGCGAGCCAAACCGCCGATGCCCGCCTGGGTCTGAGCGGCCTTCCCGGCCAGGCCCGCGACTGGACCAACACCTGACACATTCGTTTGCACAGACGGATGCCCGGGGTTGAGCCGTGGCGCTCGACCCGCAAGACTGTGGTGTGTCCGAGAACGAGGTGGTATGCACCGCGATTGACAATGACTGGGGGGATGAGAGTCCGAACCTGTTGATGCACCCGCCTTGCGCTTGTCCACGGTGCGTTGCTGGCCCTGTCGCGGCGAAGGATGAAAGCGGCTGGCTGCGACTGTTCGGTCACCAGCAGCGCAAGCGAGTCGAACCGGCAGAACTCGGCGAGGCCGGACACTCGGCTCTTGGTTAGCCTGTTGTTCCCAGCCAACGTCAATTCCTAGGCAACGTCAAGTCGCATGCGGGACGCATAGTTCATTGTCACAAGGCACCAGTATCTTGATGCCGATGAGTGAATTAGTTATCGAAACCGTGGGCCTCGAGCGAAGCTTCGGCGACGTCGAAGCGGTGCGAGGGGTTGACCTCGCAGTCATGGCCGGCGAGATCTATGGCTTCCTCGGCCCCAACGGTGCAGGCAAGTCAACCGTGGTCAAGATGTTGATCACGCTGCTTCGTCCAACCGGGGGATCGGCCAAGGTCCTCGGCCACGACGTGGTCAAGGGAGCCGGCAAAATTCGGCTCGGTATCGGGGCGGCATTGCAAGACGCGTCGCTCGACGAGAAGCAGAGCGGCCGCGAGATATTGCAGATGCAAGGAGCGCTTTACGGGCTGACACGCCCCGAAACCAACGCTCGCATCGAAGAACTCAGCTCGCTGATCGAGGTCGAGGCGATTGACCGCTGGGTCGGCACCTACTCAGGAGGCATGCGCCGCCGCCTCGATCTGGCCGCATCGCTCATGCACAATCCCCAATTGTTGTTCCTCGACGAACCAACAACAGGTCTTGATCCGCAGAGCCGTGCCCAGGTGTGGGAAGAGGTCCGAGCGCTCAACGGGCAGCTCGGCACCACGATCTTCCTCACGACGCAGTACCTCGAAGAGGCCGACGAGCTCGCTGATCGGGTCGGCATCATCAATGACGGGCAGATCGTGGGCGAGGGCAGCCCTGACGAACTCAAGCGGGCTATCGGCGCCGATGTGATCCAGATCGGCGTCGACGACAACGACAAGGCAATTGCGGCGTTGCAGGCGCTGCCGGGTGTCGACAAGGTCGACCGGGGGCCGCGATCACTGTTGGTATCGGTCTCTAACGGCGCTGCTGCGGTGTCACCAGTCGTGATTGCTCTTGATGCCGCCGGCGTCAAGGTTGGCGAACTCACGCTGCGCACCCCAACTCTCGACGATGTCTTTCTCGAACTCACCGGCGATCGAATCGAGGTCTCCCAATGAGCGCCACCGCAACCACTGCAGTTGCCATGTCCCGGTCAAATGTTCGGGCTCGACCTTCCGGATTCCTCCGAGATCTCTGGACGGTGGCGAAAAGGGCAATGCGAGCCATACCTCGCGAGCCCGAAGCCTTCGTGCCGGCCTTGTTCATTCCCGCGTTCTTCTTCATCGTCAATGTGGGGGCGCTGCAAGACATCACCGAAGCCGTGCCAGGCGCCAGCAACTTCAGCTACAAGAACTTCCAGCTTCCGACAGCGATCATTTTTGCGGTCACCGGCATCAGCCGCGCCACCGCGTTGGTCACCGATATCCAGACCGGTTACTTCGACAGGCTGCTCCTCAGCCCAGTCAAGCGACTTCCGCTGCTGCTGGGCCTGATGGTGTCTGACTTCATGCTGGTGGTCGGGCTCTGTATCCCGGTGATGATTCTTGGGCTCATCGTCGGGGTGTCTTTCGGCACCGGCGTGCTGGGCATGTTGCTCTTCATCCTCATCGGCGCACTCTGGGGACTTGCCTTTACCGGCTTTCCTTATGCGATTGCGCTGAAGACCGCCAACCCCGGTGCGGTCGCCTCGAGTTTTCTGCTATTCTTCCCCTTCGCGTTCCTGACATCGTCGACCGTGCCGCTCGACAAACTCACGCCATGGATGCGCTCCATTGCTCGATTCAACCCGATCACCTATGTGCTCGAGGGCATGCGGTCGTTGCTGTCCGATGGCTGGCAGTGGGGCGAGATCGGCAAGGCACTGCTCGCCATCGCCATTCTTGGAACCATCAGTCAGACGATGTCGATGTTGGCGCTACGTGGTCGACTCGACAAGGGCTGAGCGTGCCACCCAGCGCGTCGCCGGGTGAGCACCCTGCTAGGCATCGAGCATTGAGATGCCGCCATCGACAGGCACGGTGACACCGTTGATATAGGCGCCGGCGCGGCTCGACAGCCAGATCACGGTGCCCGCGACATCTTCAGGGGACCCGATGCGGCCACGAGGGTTGCCGCGCTCGATAGCGGCTCGCATCTTCTCGTCGCCGAGTCGATACTCCATCATCTTTGACTCGAACGGCCCAGGAGCGATGCAGTTGACGGTGATGTTTTGTTTGGCGAGGAACTTGGCCATATGGCGAGCCAGCATGTGTACGCCGGCCTTTGAGGCTGAGTAGGAGAAGTTGTCGCCGGTGGGCACATGGAAGCCATCGATTGAACCCGTCATGATCACGCGACCGGGGTCCTCGGCGGTGGCGGCTGCGGTGAGCTGTTCGAGCAGCGCCTGAGTCAGCAGGAATGGGGCCTTGACGTTGATGTCGAGCACCTTGTCGAAGCCAATCTCGGGGAACTCGCCCATAGGCGCACCCCATGCGGCGCCGGCGTTGTTGCACAGAATATGAAGCTTGTCTTCGCGTTCGGTGAACGCGCTGACGAAGGAGCTCAGGCCTTCGGCTGTCGACATGTCGGCCGGCAGCGATATGCACTCGCCGATCTCGCTGAGCCGGGCAGCGGTGGCATCGCAGGCGTCGGCCTTGCGAGCAGTGATGTAGGTGCGTACACCATTGGTCACCAGGCCTTCGGCGATCATCTCGCCAATGCCACGTGACCCTCCGGTCACGATCGCAACCTTGCCCGAGACATCAAACAGTTTCGTCAAATCCATGGCGTGAAACTACTCGGCGATGAGCCCCCGAGCCGAACTCGGCCCGTGCTTCTCGGTCGAAGCATCGCATGATGTCGACGCGTATTGGGGCCCGAGCGACAGGGAGGGCCTGGCGCAAAGGTCACATCGATGGGAGACTCGTCTGTGGCGTTCGATATCTCCCTCGGCGAAGCGCCGCAGGTCGAGGCCTCGACCAACCGCACGTTCAACGGCTTCTACGAGGCCGAGGCCGACGTCATCGGCACGGCCCTCGCACTGAGCTGCGACGACGTCGATGTCACCGACTGGGCGTTGTTGGTTTCTCTGGTCAGCGCCTCGCAACGGTGGAGGCACCTGCTCAATCACCCCAACCCGGTTGGATGGGTACTGACCGCCGGCCTTGGCTGGGCCGACGATGCGCTGCGAGACCGTCCGCCATCTGTTGTCAATACTGCAACAGGCGGGTATACCCGCGGCCTCGCGTTGGCCGACGCCTTGGCAGCATTGCCGTTGACCCAGCGTGCATCGCTGGTCACGGCGCACTTCCTCGGGTGGAGCGACGACTACACCGCCGCAGGGTTCGAGGTTGCCACCGAGACGATCACTACCCGCCGAACTCGCGCCGTCACGTTCCTTGGTCACCATCTGCGGGTTCCCGCAGCCGAAGTCGAGGCGGTGGTGACCGCGTATCTCATCGAACGCGCCGCGGCATGCTCACCGGCGCCGCCCGATGCGCTCGATGTTCGCCGCCGCGGCCGACTGCGCACCATCCGCAATCGCGCCGCAGCTGCGGTTTTGGCTGTCGGGCTCATCGTCGCGGGCAGTGCTGCGCTCCAGGTAGAAAGCGCCGCCCCAGTCGCGGTTGGCCCAGACCCCGTGTCGGGGCCAAGTGCGTCGGGCGCCTGGTTCGCTCCGGTATCTGACGGAAAGGGAGGTTATGTCGCGCTCAACACCAGCGGGGCAGCCCGATTCATCAGATCGAGCGACGGCGTCGAATGGTTCGAAGCAGCGACATGGAACTCGCGGGCCGTCGATCTGCGCGGTCGACTGGGCAACTTCGTGCGAAGCGGCGACCGCTAGTTGGCAACGATCGAGGCGGCACCGGGGTTCGCTACGTCCGTGACGCCCTATGTGGCCACATCGCTTGATCTTGACGATTGGAGGGTGCAACAACTCGGCGTCGAGTCGCCCCAAGCGATCGATGGATTGCAGAGTCGTCATGAAGTGCTCGGTATTGCTGCGGCTGGCCCACGGGTTCTTGTTTCGCTTCAGACGACGTGGAGCATCGATCACCAAGCATTCGGCATCCTCCCCAACGATGTCTGTGTCGAAACAACGACCGTCGAAGCGCTGGTCTTCTCGCTGTGTGACGGTTCGAGTCTTGAGGTGCCGCGCCCTGCCGTCAATAACGTCAGGCCTCGCTACTTCGTATCGAACAGCGGCGGACCTTTCAGCGAAGTCGAACCACCAACCGGTGTTCGTGGCCACAGCATCGTCGGGTTCGATGACGGTTTCGCCGATGTCGATTCGACCACTGGTCAGGTGTGGGTCTCGGTCGACGCCCAGACGTGGCGCAAGGCGGGGTCACCTGAGGACGAGAACCGGTTCGTGGTGCTGGCTGTCGGCCCGCTCGAAGACGCATTGGTGATCGAGCCCAAGACGAGCGGCTGGACCACCGCACTGGTCGATATCGACGGGACCACAGGGCAGGGTGAGTTGCCGATCACACTGGATCCAGCCACGGTCTGGACGGCGCCCGAGGTTGCGACGGGCCCGGCCGGGTCGGCGATCTTCATCACCACCGCTCGACCGTGGGAGCGTGTAGACGTGACGCCGGGCTGGGCCGTCGACACCGGCCGGTGGATCGTCTCGAGGCTGCCTGACTCGGGTCTCATCAATGCCAGATCTGCAGATGGTGCAGCGTCGCATCGCTTCATCGAGTCAGCCGACCATGTCACGATCGACGATGCCGGAACCGTGCTCTTGAGGTTGCCAGGCGAGTCAGGCGAGATCATCGAGGTCACGGTGCAACAGATCACAGACTCACGCCAAACAACGTCCTCGCAGCGCGACGCCAAGGCACAAGTATTCTTCTCGCCCGACGGCGAAACCTGGCGATTGCTGTGGCAAAGCGCCGAAGACAGCTGGTTTGGTTCGGTGGCGGTCGGCGACGACGAGGTGCTGATCAGCGGTGCATCATTGAGCTCCCGTTCTTTCGCCGTTGCGCTCGATGGCTCGCCGTGAGAACGGACGCGAGAGCGCGGCTGCAACGCTGGGCACGGCACTAGTCTGAGCGCTATGTCCGAAGAAGCAGTCATGTCCGATACCGCGGCTGAGGCGAACGCGACGCTGCTAGCGATCAGATTCGATCACCCGCTCAAGGCGCAAGAGTGCCTGATAGCAATGTTGCGCATCGCCGGCGACGAAGTCGTCCGTATCGAGGATGCAGCCATTATCGACAAGGATGACTCCGGCAAGATCCGGCTTCGCCAGAGCAAGGACATCAACGCCGGCCAGGGCGCGACGTCGGGTGGTCTCTATGGCAGCCTCATCGGCATCATTGGTGGCCCGATCGGCATGCTGGCCGGTGGCGCACTGGGTGCTGCGGCTGGTGGGCTTTGGGGCAAGCTGCGCGACATCGGTATCGACGACGACCATATGAAAGACATGGGCGAACGCATCCTGCCCGGCGAGAACCTGCTCTTCTTGCTGTTGCACGACATCAATCGGCCACTGTTCTACCGCGAGATGAAACGCTTCGACGGCATGTTGTTCGAGTCGACTGCCGACAACGTGTTCGACACCGAAATCGAAGCCTGCCTGGCCGTCGAGCTGTAGGCACCCAAGGCTGGCTGTTAGCGAGTTGGCGGCTGACCGGTTTTGACGAAGTCGATTGCTTCGCGGGCGCGAGCGGATACGAACCGTTCGGCCCGGGGAGCGGCGATGAATCGTGCAGCGGCCGCCAACGGCAGTGATGAGTTTGTCGCCTCGGCTTCTTCGCGTGCGGCCACCGCGGTCTTGACCAGGTGGGCCATGACGATGAACGACCCCGCGGTGTCTTCGAGGCTGGCGGCTTCGAGCTGATCCGCGACGGCCGGCCGGTCACCAGCGAGCGCGGCAGCGACGGCGTCGTCGGGCCGTGCCTCGAGAACTGCGGCAATGATGTCGCCGCTTCGGGGTTCGAGAAGTTGGGTGTCGAGCCGGCGGATACGGCGTTCGCCACGCCCTGAGTCGAACGCCAGAAAGGCGGTCAGCAGCGCAAGGCGCGCCGACCGAGGTCCGGGATCGACCGACCATGCCCAGCGGGCGGCATTTGCATAGGTCAACACATGCGTGATGTCGAGCCAGCCGAAATCCTCGCTGCGGTCTCGTTCGATCGCCAGGTCGTATCTGAGCAGTCGATGGGCTGCGGCCCCGCTCACGATGTTGATGAGTCCTTCGACACCGGCCCCAGCATGTGCGCAAGCCACGAGTTCATCGATCGGCGCCTGGTCAGCGTCGAGCAGCAGGTTCATCAACACATCGTCGGCGTCGACCCACCCCGTGGTCGTCGGGCCCGGCGCTGCGGCGAGCGCATCGAGGCCGACCGCATCAATCGCCCGGTTGGTCTTGCGCATGTATGGCAGGGAGTCCTCGCGAGTGCCATAGACCAGGCTCAGCGCAAGTTCGGTCAGCAACAGTTCGGCGACCTGCGGGATGCGATCGATCAGCGAGAACGCCTTTTGGGTATAGATCGCGCCATGCCCATAGTTGTAGTGGTGGCGACTGACGGCGTCGATGAACCAGTTGCGGGCCTGGGGGAGCGTGGCGGCAAGGTCGCCGGACGCAAGCAGTGCACGAACCGCATTCGCCGCTGCTGATTCGTCCTCGGCCTCGATGGCAGCGATGAATGCGCCTTGGTCAACCGCTGCGGCAGCGAGCGCAGGAACAACATGGGGAACGCGGTCCCGGTTGGACTCTGAA
>JBDNHG010000424.1:0-2835 GCA_041688925.1 Acidimicrobiales bacterium
AGCACCAGCTTCCAGTTCATGTTCCATTCGTTGGTCCGCGACTCGAGGTGCACGTAGTCGGCCAAACCAAACGATCCGAGGTCGTCTTCGGCGCCGCTGAGGTACTGGTCGACATCGATCGACTCGGTGCTGTCGGGGCGGATGAATACCAGGCCGTGTTTCTCGGCAACCGCCCGTGGGTGCAGGTTGCATTCCATGGTGACATCGTCGAACGCCCCTGCGCTACCTGGCCGAGAACGCAGCTGCCCGTCGAGTTCGTATGTCCACGCGTGATAGGGGCACGACATTGCGCCGCCACAGTTGCCGGTCGATCCGGGTTCGACAACGGGAGCAGCCCGATGTCGACAACCGTTGACCATGGCTCGCAGCGAACCGTCGGCTTGGCGGACCACCACGATGTTGGTGCCGCCGAAATCACCGGTGACGTAGTCGCCCGGCTCAGCGACCTCGCAGCTCAGCGCCATGAACAATACGCCCGAGCCGAACAGCGAGGCCTGCTCTCGTGCGAACCGGTCTGGGTCGGTATAGGCCGCGGCTTCGTGCACCATTGACTTCTCGGCGTGCAGACCCTGCAAACGAGGACCAGCGGCAGCCGCCCGATCAAGCAATTCGAGTTGGCGTTCTCTACGCATGAGTTCGGTTCGTTCCTTCGATGTGGTCGTTGATCATTCTCGTTCACCGGGTGGGTGGTTTCTTCGCCGAGGCATGACAAAGCCGCCAGACATGCTCAGCATCTGCCCGTCCTCGGGTCTCAACAATCGACGATCTCGACGCCTGCGACCTGTTCGCCCAGCCAATGTCCATTGCAACCCAATGTCCATCGGTCGCATGTCCATGCACAGATTCTAATCTGATTTCGAACTTGAGTACAATCGTATCGTCGAAGCGGAATCAAGGGGATTGACATGGACGTCGGAGTTCAAACGGTATTTGCCAGCCACGGATGGGACGACATCAGCGACGGTCAGGTGTATCGCGACGAGACCAAGCTGGCGCTGCTGGCCGACGAACTCGGCTTCGACGTTGTGTGGGCCGCCGAGCACCACTTCTACGACTATTCGTTCTGCCCCGACAACACCCAATGGTTGTCATCGATCGTGTCGCAGACCAAGAACATCGACGTCGGCACGGCCGCGGTGATCATGCCGTGGAACGAACCTCTACAAGTCGCCGAGAAGATCGCCATGCTCGACCACATCGCCAACGGTCGGCTGCGATTCGGCATGGGTCGAGGCTTGAGCCGCCGCGAGTACGACCACTTCCGTGGCATCGAGATGGACGAGTCACGCGGCCGCTTCGACGAGGGTTCGATGATGGTGCAGGCGGCACTCGAAACCGGCTTCATCGAGGGCGACGGGCCGTTCTACCCCCAGAAGCGCACGCCGATCCGGCCGGCACCCGAGCGCTCATTCGCCGGGCGGACCTACGCGGTTGCGTCATCGGACGACTCGCTCGAAGCTGCCGCCCGACTCGGCGCAGCAATGGTCATGTTCTCGGATCGATCATGGTCGGCACGACTGCCGTCGATCGAGAAATGGCGCGAGCTGCACCGCGGTTTCCATGGCACCGAACCACCAGCACCGCTCATCTGCGACTTCGTGTACTGCCACGAGGACGCTGACGTCGCCGCCGAACGAGGGCCCGCCTATATCGCCCCCTATCTCGAAAGTGTGCTCGAGCACTATGAGATCATGGGCGAACACTTCGCTGGGCTGAAAGGTTACGAGTCCTATGCCGGGGCCGCCGGTGCGCTGCGCCGCATGGGCGACGCGGGCTTCCTCGACGGATTCCTCAAGGCGACCGCCCACGGCACGCCCGAACAGATCCTCGAGCAATACCGAGCCCGTTGGGATCTGATCGGCCCGTTCGAAGCTGCGCCAGCATTCCGTTTCGGCGGCATCCCCATCGATCAGGCCGAGGCGAGCATGCGACTGTTCGCCGCCGAGGTGCTTCCCGAACTGCATTCGTGGACTTGATCTCGGCAGTGGCACTGACGGATATGAGCGAGGGTCAGGTGTTCTGATCGACGAGTAGGCCACCAATCACCATGAGCACGGCTTGGTCGGCAATGCGAGCTGCGGAATGGGAGCGGTCGAGATCGAACCACTCGGAAGTCCAGTTCATGGCGCCGAAGGCAAGCATGCGGGCGTCGAACAGGTCGATGCCATCTCGCATGCGTCCCTCGGCCTGAACCGCCTGCAACAGACCGTGCCAGTAGTCGCCGTAGTCGCGCTGATCGTCATAGTGGGCTTGCGCCACCTCGGGCGGCACCTGACCAATGATCTTGGTCTGCGCCGACGCGTAGTCACCAATCTCGAGCACCGCCATCGTGTGGGCCCGAACCGCTGCCGTCAGTCGGTCTACCGCACCGGCCTCGTCGCCCAACTGGTCGACGGCCTGGCGCACATGATCCCATGCAGTTCGAATACCCAGGCGCAGAATCTCATCGACGATCGCTTCACGCGAATCGAAGTGGTAGTAGAGGCTGCCCGCCTGCATGCCGGCCCGTTCGGCAATGTCGACCAGCCGGGCATTCGCATAGCCGTGCTGGCGAAACACCGCCGCTGCCGCGTCGAGGATGCGCTGCCGGGTGCGTTCTGACTTGGTCACCTTGCCCGACATGGTGCGTCAATCTACCTGCCAACCCTCCCGCACATCCCCAAACCCAAGCATCTGTGACCCCACAGGTTCACTATGCGCGCCCTGAGGGTCACAGATGCTGGATGGCTCGCTGGTTAGAGGGCGCGGTGCATGCCTCGTTCGACGGCAGCGATCAATTCGGGACGCAGGCGGGCGGCGGGGATGATGGCGTCGACCGAGCCGATGTCGCGTGCT
>JBDNHG010000425.1:0-1562 GCA_041688925.1 Acidimicrobiales bacterium
CGCTGACCAGTCGCTCGAGAACCATCTTCGCCTCTGCGATGCGTTGCGCCAGATGGGTAGCCCTCGGCTACGGATTGAAGGCGTCGATGACGAGGCGGCGGCGGAGCTATCGAAGCAGCTCCTCCATCCGGACTTCTTCGCTCGCACCGCGGCGTCGACGTGGCGAACTGACAGCGGCAGCATCGACATTCTCAGCGACATCCCAGACCTTGATGGCCAGCCTGTTCGGTACGCCGACCTTCGCGCTCGTGCGACGTTCGCTCCGACCGGTGAGCTTCGGATACCAG
The DNA here is from genome assembly GCA_041688925.1 of Acidimicrobiales bacterium. Taxonomy (GTDB): domain Bacteria; phylum Actinomycetota; class Acidimicrobiia; order Acidimicrobiales; family UBA10347; genus UBA10347. Next base: position 288 of record JBDNHG010000425.1, read on the forward strand.
TCGCTTCGCTTGACGACATCATCGACTCGAAAACAAGGGCGAACCGCGAGAAGGACAGAGATGCATTACCCGAGCTCCGTGAACTTCGCCGACGACAACGGTGAACAAGACGGTTAAGGGCGCACCGACACCCACCGATAGGCCAGCGTGCAGACGGGTGTGTACCCTCAGTGACCCAGAATCGCGAGCCCAGCACCCGCAATGGCATCTCATAGCGGCTGCTGGAGGAACTCGGTCGCCTGATACAACCAACGGGGTATCCGCACGACTCAGTCGTGGACGATCTCCGAGAAGGTGTGCCTGCCCATTTACTACTACACGAACATCTACTGGTAGGTCGCTGTGGTCGCACTTGCGCTGAATCGATTACTGCGTCGTGGCGCAGGCGCGGACGCTGCGATCGGCTGTGTCCTTCTTGTTGCGGGGTGCGGTTCTGACCCAGGCGGCACGGAGTCGAGTGATTCGCCAGGCCCGCTGCTCGGGCAAGACCTGATCGCGCTCGCGCGTGACGAGCAGGTCGCTGTCGAAGAGTCGGTCCGTGCGTGCATGCTCGAACGGGGCTTCGACTATTCGCCGTCGCAGGCGGTGGTCGGCGAGTTGTCCGAGGCTGCCTACGCCAAGACCTATGGCTACGGCGTTGTCGTCATCGAAGACGAGTGGCGGATCGAGACCTCAGTGCCGACCGATGAGTTCGAGGATGAACTCACAGCGGTCGAGTCCATGTCACCTGCTGAGCTCGATGCCTGGTTCGGGGCGTTAGAAGGGTCCGATGAGACGACTGGCTGTCGTGATCTGGCACGTTCCGAGATCGACAGCGAGGCCGGCTCGGTGGCGGCGGTGTCCGACTTGCTCGACGAGGTATATGAGCAGGTCGTGGCTCGGCCCGACGTCATCGCTCTCAATCAAACCTGGTCAGACTGCATGGCGGCCGCTGGATATTCGTACGCGACGCCCGAGGCGGCCCAAGGCGAATTCTTGGTTGAGATGGCACAACAGCGGGCCATGATTCGACAGTTCCGCGCCATCAACACAGAACCTTCAGCCGATGGTGCCGACTTCGTGACCCCCGCCTTGCCGGCAGAAACGCTCGACGTTCTCGAGAGCCTGGCGGAACGCGAACGCGCCACGGCGATTGCCGACATCTCATGCTGGGAACCGCTGGACGCGACGTACGACGCACTCTTCCAACAAGCGCTCGAGGCAGCGACGTCGGCCGATTGAGCGCCGACGACCGAACTCGGATCGTTCGAATTGTTCGTCACGTGGATGGCGAGA
>JBDNHG010000426.1:0-2803 GCA_041688925.1 Acidimicrobiales bacterium
ACGCAGCGACCCCGGCAGCGCCGCCAAGGATGGTCACGACCGACATTGCTTCGCCAGAGGAATTGACGACGATACCTTCGCCTGAGCTGACAGGAATCGAACCCATGAACAGGCCGCCAAGCGTGAAGATCTGCACGCGGTCGTTCCCGAAATCGGTCACGTACACAGCGTCGGCTTCGATATCTAGCCCCGTGGCCGGTCGAACTGACCTGTGGCGGTCCCGAAGCTGCCTCACTGGCGCTGTCTCAGCCTCACTCCCAACTCAAGAGGTTCGCCGGAGGAGCGCGTCGTTACGAGTTGACTTCGCGCAGCAAGGACACCCATGCCTGCATCGTCGACGTCGATGCCGCGAGGGCAGTCCAGATTGCCGACGCCGAGTTCTCCGACATAGGCACCGGCGAGATCGAATACCTGCACCCGGTCGTTGCCGCAATCGCTCACGAGTACGTGGTTCGTCGTGGTGTCGATGGCGAGCGACGAAGGGTTGCATCCGTTGAGCATCTGGCCAGCGCCGGCGCCAGTTGAACCGAAAGTGCGGCTGAGCTCGCCGAATGGGTTGTAGACCCTGACTTCGTCAGCGCCGGTGCTGTTGAATTCACCAGTCAGGACATACACCTCGTTGCCGAAGTACTCGACTGCGGTCGGGCATATGAGCTGTTCGCCGAAGGCGCCGCCCGTGATCTGACGGACGTAGACCGGTGGAGTCACGCTGTTGTCGAAGACCTGCACTCGGTTGTTTCCCGCATCGGCGACGTAGATCTCATCGTTGACGTCGATGGCAATGCCAGAAGGGTGATCGAACTCGCCGGTGCTTGTGCCACTCATTCCGAGGGGATATCCGGCTATTGGGCCAGCGGTGTCGAACGACCACACGGTGTCAGGTGGGGCGCTGGGCGAACCAGTGAGGTCGTACTTGGTGTAGATGATCGAACCGTTCTTCGGCGATTGCTCAATCGCTCCTGCCTGGGCCGGTAGTTCGATGATTGCAAACCAGTCGCTTGCGGCTGCGGCACCGGCCAAGAACCCCGATTCCGCAGGTGGTGGCGGCCACTAACTGCCGAACTCCGAAGGCTCAGACTCTGTGTCGTCTGTTTGCGCGATGGCCGGTGTTGCCGACACCGCAAACAGCGCGAGCGTCGCCAGCACTGTCATAAAGATCGTTTGAATCTTGCCGCAAGTCATAAGGAATGCTCCGAGTCGATGTCGCCGTATACACGCATGAACGGCAATATATGGTCCCACATGTATTACATGCTCCACAAGTACCCCATTGTTTGACATGACCAACACTGCAGATGCGGCCTGACACGAAGCGAAGTTGAGCAAACAGGCCAAACTCGGCGGCGACGAGTCACGACCCCGAACTCTGCGACGAGTGAGTGTCGTCTCAGATCAACGGGGGTCGGCCCAAGCGTGTCATGGTCCACACGGTGCGCCAGCTCATCGGACGTCGGTAGCCCGGCGACTCACGCAACCCTGCCCAGGTGCCGTCGAGTACACCCTTGACGTCTGCCAGTGCCCGGCAGCGAACGAGCTGTATGCCGAGCCACACCGCGACATAGATCCCGGCCATAGCGACCGGAAGGTGCTTGCGGGCGAGCCAGATCCGATTGCGGGCCGAGAACCAGAGATGCTTGTTGTGCCGCGACGGTTGGGTCTCTGGATGCGACAAGGTCAGATCGGGCCGATAGGTGATGCGGTAACCGGCGTCGAGAATGCGCCACGCAAGATCTGTCTCTTCGTGGCTATACCAGAAGTTGTCTGAATATCCGCCGACCGCGGCGTAGACGCTTGCCAGGATTACGTGGGCCCCTCCCGGAAACCACGTCACGTCGCCAGTGGTGTGCTGGCCCCGACCTCTGATGCGAGGTTGCCATTCGCTCGGCGACCGATCGGTGCCCTCGACCACCACCCGCAGCGCAATGGCGCCCAAAGCCGGATCGGCCGCAAACACTGATTGCACGTCGGCGAGAAGCGTCGGCGTCAGATTCTTGGCGTCGTCATCGATGAAGGCGAGCAGGTCACCGTCGGAGGAGGTCGCGCCGTAGGCCCGCCCGGCTGAGATTCCGATGTTGTCGTCGAGCGCCATCGAACGCCACCCTGAGTAGGCTGGCGGCTCCACACCATTACCGATCAGCACGCCGTCGAAAGGTTGTTGGTCATCAAATGAGGCGATGAGGGCATCGAGCTCACGGGGGCGGTTGCCCATGGTCAACACGATGACCGACACGGTGGGTTTCAACATTTTCACGACCGCTGCGTGCGGCTGGCCAGCAGTAGAGTTTTGACAACGATACGCGGCACTGTACCCAGAATCACAAGGGGGCTCGTGAGGACAGGTGTCGACGCTGACCAGGTTGGCGTCCTCTACGATGAGGTTTGGTGGCAGTGCAGGTCTCGGTGGTGATCCCCGCTCGCAACGACGCCGCAGGACTGGTTGATGCTGTTGCGTCTTCGTTGGCCCAGACCGGAGTCGATATCGTTGAGGTACTGATCTGCGTCGGGCCGAGCAGTGACGGCACCGGTGCTGTTGCACAGGAGTTGGATCGTATCCACGAGGCCGTACGGGCGCTCGACAATCCGGCCGGCGGCATCAGCGAGGCGCTCAATGTCGGTCTGGCGCACGCTCAGTCCGATGTGCTGATTCGAGTCGATGCACGGTGCCAGCTGCCTTCTGACTACGCAGCGACTGCGCTGGCCAGTATGGCGGCAACCGGCGCTGCCAACATGGGGGCGGTCCAGGTGCCCGTTGGCCAAGGAATGACACAGCGGGCCATCGCGCACGCCATGGGCCATGTGTTGG
>JBDNHG010000427.1:0-9428 GCA_041688925.1 Acidimicrobiales bacterium
AACGTCACGTCAAGATCATGGTTCGCCCCAACCTCTGATTCCGCGATTAGCGGTGGGTGGCGGTCAGGCGTTCAAGACGCCCGGGTTGGCGGCCTCGATGTCGTGCAGGGTCGACAGGCCAATTCGACCGTGGGCGAGCAGGTGGTTGACGAGGCCCTCGAGGGTTTCGGTGTCGCGGACGCCTTCTTGTTTCATGCGTCCGCGGACTCGTTGCAGGGTGTTGTCGACCGTCTTCTCAGAGACACCCCAGATCTGGGCCACGTCGGCGTAGCTCAACAAGGCGACCGAGGTGCCGCGCAGTTGGCTGAGGGCGAACGTGGTGAGGTAGATGGTTTCGCGCTCGGTGAGAGCGGTGCCGAACTCGACCGTCGCGTCACCCGGTGCATCGGGTGCACGGGTTGAGACGACCGGCTCGTCGGCCCGGTAGAGAAGTTGGTACGGCGTTGGGCCAGCAACGAACGAAACCGACCCGGCCGGCATCGGCAACGCACACTCGGTGCCCGGCGGCAGTTCGATGCGAGCGCCGTTCGTGCCGAACACGAGCAGCCGGGTCGAGGTGCCGACATTGTGCAGCCACCAGACCAGGCCGTTCCAGCGGAACTCGCCCGTGATCCGATGCATGAACCGGTTGCTCTCGTCGAGTGCCAGTTCTGCGTTGCGGCCAAAGCTCATCGACTCGGACGCGGAATACCCCACGCCGGCGAAGTCCAGCCACAACAGTGTCATCCAGGTGGATGGTAGTGGCGACGTTGGTTGCACACAGATCGGTGGCCTGCTGCGCACCCGGTTGGGGAGCGTTCCCCTTGGTGATAACTCGGCACACTCGCATACTGGACCGCATGCATGTATCTCGGCCACGGTCCGTCTGGCTTGCACTCGGCGCACTCTTCGTGGTCGTCGGCTGCAGTTCCTCAGACTCAGTAGATTCTGCCGAGCCGGTACCCGATCGTGTCGAGGCAACAACAGTGCCAACGACAGTGCCAACGACAGTGCCAACGACCGTGCCAACGACCACTGGTGAGACCTCGGGCGACGACACCTACGTATCACTACGCCAAGTCGACTTCATGAACGGCTTCACATACGACACCGAGGTCGACTACTCGCCGGTCGCGACCGTGACCGACGGCGAGTACGAAGTCGGTGAGCGCGGCGATGATTACTTCTGGTTCCGAGTGAAACAGGTGTTGCTGGCCGACCTCGATGGCGATGGTCCGGAAGAGGCGATCGTTTCCACGACCTGGAACGGTGGCGGAACCGGCTTCTTTGACAGCGTGCTCGTGTTCCGACTCATCGACGGCGGTGTAACCAACGGCGGGCGGGTGCAGTTCGGCGATCGTGGCGACGGCGGCATCCAATCTGTTGAGGTCGACGATGGCATCGTCACCGTGTGGTCGTTTTCGACCACGCAAGGTGCGTGCTGCCCCAACGAGATCAGCGCCAGCACATTGGTGCTCGGCGAGCATGAGTTGGTGCTGGGCGAACGAGGCCCGACCCGAGCATGGTGGACACCCGACCGTGGCGCCGACGAACTCGAGTTCATACCCGGGACGAACTCGGCGATCATTACTCTCTACGCCAGCGACACCGCGGGTTCGTTCGTGTTCGAAGCCGGTGCCGGGCAGCGCATGACGCTTCGCTTCGACGGTGGATTGGCTCCTGATGAAATCTCGATCACAGATCTGTCGACCGGCGAGCTCGTTCCGGGTTTCTTCGAACAAGAGCTTCCGAGCAACGGCATGTACGAGTTCCGGTTTAGCGATGATGCAGCGCGAGATCTGCCGGCCAGGTTTGAACTGCTCATCGATGGTGAGCCCGACCCAGCCGTGACCTGGACGCCGCAGGTGCAGCAGTTCGTTGTGACCGACGCACCGCTCGTCGCTACCTCGCTGGTTTGGCCCGAGTTCGCATCGAGCCAACCGGGAACCGAGGCGGCAAATCAGGCCCTGACCGAGTACGTGACTAGTCTCGACGACTACTGGATCGAAGACGTCACCGAGTCCTCTGAGCCCCAAGGTGACTGTACGTATGACGTGTCGTACGCAGTCACGTTTGCGGCTGAGGACCTGGTGTCGGTGCGGTTCGACTTCTACGACTACGTCTGTTGCCGGCCGTACCCGAACTATGGAACCCGGGCCGCGGTTCTCGACCTGGCTGCTGGTCGCATCGTCGCAGTCGATGAGATTCTCGACATGAGCCGTATCGATGCCATCACGGAAATCTGGATCGCCGAGCTCGAAAGTCAAGGTCTGCTGCCCGAAGGTGTGGCCGACCTGCTTGGCGCTCGGCCCGAATTCGACTCACTGACCTTGGTGCCTGGCGGCGTCGAGTTCGGCACCGATCGCAACTCGCTGGGTGGTGCGACGCCGGGCACCGCGACCTTCGTCAGCTTCGACCAGCTGGGCGATCTCATCGACCCTTCGGTCGTCGCCCGCGTAACGGCCCAATGAAATACGTGTTACTCGCGTAGCGTTGGACGTGTCATGGCCAAGGCTCCCGCACATACTTCCCGTCGACTCAGCCCGGCAAACATGGCGATGGGGCCAAAACTCCTCGGCTTCGGTGCGGCGCTGTTCGTCGTCACCCGCATCATCAAGTGGCTTCCACTGAGCATCGTCGGCACCTGGATCAACAGCGTTCTGTGGCCTGTGCTGGTGCTTTCGATCGCCGCCGGAGTTGGCCTCGTCTACCTCAAGTCCAAGCGCTGATCCTGATCATGACAGCGCGATCGGGCACACTGGGCGCGTGAAGAAGTTTCTGGTCACCCAGCTATTCGACGCGTCGAGCGATGCCGTGCACGCGGCCTACCGCGACGAAGGCACCTGGCAGAGGTTTGGCGGCTTGCCATTCGTTGGTGACCCGGTCGTCGATTCGTTTGTATCTGGCGATCCAACAACGATCGCCACGTCCTATCGAGTGACGATCAACCTGCCGTCACTGGCGGCGGCGTTCATCGACGCCGAGAAGATGACCTTTGTTGAAGTCACCAGATTGCATGCTGACGGCACGGGCACATTCGAGATTGTGCCCGATCACTACTCTGCCTTGTTGATATCGGCAGGGCGCATCGAGATGGTTCCCTTCGACGACGGCCGGTGCGAGCGGTTGGTACAAGGCCATGTGTCGCTCAACCTCGGCTGGTCGGGCAAGCTGTTCGAAGGACCCGTCGAAGAGGCGATTGTCAAGGGCCTGAAAGAGGCACTCAGTGCCCAGGCGGCCCAAGTTCTCCTCGGTTGAGATCGCACCGACTGCCCTGATCGTCGGCTGCCAGTTGGCCCACCGCCAATCGGATAGGTCAAGAGGCTCAAGTTCTGGGACAACCGTCCGATAGTTACGAATGGATCGCCATCTGAAGTGGTTGCGCCGCCGCATCATTGCGTCGGTTGCCACACAAACAGCTGAAACGTTCGCCGTCGTCGCCGTAGTGGCCTTCGTCGTCATGTATTGGCGTACGAGTGAAGGTCCGTTGACTTCGCTGTTCGGCGCTGTGGTGATAGCGCAACTCGTCGCCGCTGCCCGCGTGGGACACGCAATGCGTAGAAACCCATTGAATTATGTCTTCATGCGCAACTATGTCGACCGCCCGTTCAGCTTTCGAGTGTCGCGCTTTCAGGGCGAAGACGAGGCCCATCCTGTCGCCGCAAAACTGTCGGGTTTTGCGCCGGTGGCAACGATTCGCGACAGCATTGCTGACCCAGAGCCAATCTTTGACGTGTACCACGATCCGTCCCGGCTGGTTGCCGCGTCGGTCAATCGAGCGTCAGGTTCGATTGCGTTGATCTCCTCGCTCGACGATGGTCGAATTCTGGTCACCAGTACCCGGGCGAAGCCTCCGCACGAACGTTTGGTGATGAGCCTGGCCGACGACGACTGCGTCGAATCGGTCATCTCGACTCATCGACGTGCAGTTTCTGCTCGCTGCGATGTGGCCGAATTGGCATCGAGCGCCCACCACGTCGTGCTCGATTCACTCGCTCTCGAATACGAGGCCTATACAACGCTTGGCCCAGCGTTGAGACCGTTCCTCGACCTCGAGCGGAGCGGTCGTTCCGTACTGCGCTTGATGGCGCGAATCGAGACCGACGAGTTGGTCGATCTACCAAAGCGACTCGGACCTGATCTACCTGCGCCAGCACAGAATCCGCTACCAGAGGCGCAGCAGCCTCCTCGCACCGAAGCCGCCGAACCGCAGGCTGTGGCATCCGATACGAAGATTCACGAGTTCGCAGCACCGATCGTCGCAGCACCGATCGTCGAGCCACCAATCGTGGCGGCCCCGATCGTTGAGCCACCAATCGTGGCGGCCCCGATTGTGGATGCCCCTCAAATAGCGCTTCCAGTCGTCACAGCGGCTGTTCCGGTTGTGTCGCAGCTGGTTGAGCCCGGCACACCAATCGTGGAACCTGTCGAACAGGTCGTCACTGAATTTGTTGCATTTGCCGGCCCCGCTGGTCCGTCGATTTCGGCGGCGCCCGCGGGCACCGATGCGGCCGTTCGAATCGGCCTCGACGCTGCGGTTTCTGTGGCGCCAATTGAGGTTGGTCCCACACCGTTTGTGACCCGCTATAGCGACCATGCCGACGTCGACCGCCCAGGCGAACCAGTCACGGCAGACGTGCCTGCGGTCGTGTTCACCTCGGCTGTCGCTCCTGCCGGCGTCGCATCAGCCGTCGTGGTCGCGCCACTGCCTACGTTTGCGGATAGCCCACCCCCCGTGCCAGCGACGCTGGCCGAGGCCGTGGTGCCAGCGCCCGATACGGCTGCCATGTTGAACGATGGTTCTGTCGACTACCAGGTGTCCGCCGCCCCGGTTTCAGCAATGAGCGCTGCTGGCCCGCCTCAACTCGGAGCCGACCTTGCTGATGCCCTTGGTTACAACGACGAACCAGTCCATTCGCGGCCACGCCTGTCAGCGGTGCTGCGAGCCGACTCGGCCGCCGAGTCACCCGCCAAGCGAGCCCGCCGCAAGCAGCGATAATCATCGTCGCCTTTTGTGGCCCTCACCGTCGCGCTATCTGAACTAGGACATAGGCCATGACAGCGCCGAAGGCAGCAGGGGACACCGCATTTGCGGGCGACAAGAAGACGGGTCAGTCGTTACTCGGCAAGCTCGAGCGGCGATTCATCGATTGGGGTATTCCCAAGATCCCGAAGCCGATCATGAGTCATCATTTGACCTATGTGACCATCTTCTGGTCGGCGGGAGCGATCTTGTTTGGTTGGTTGGCGACCAAAGACCTGGTGTGGTTGCACGGCATTTCGGTGATGGTGTTCGGGCAATGGTTTACCGACTCGTTCGACGGATCACTTGGCAAGTACCGCAAGCAAGGTCTGGTCAAGTGGGGGTTCTACATGGACCATCTGCTCGATTTCGTGTTTCAAGGCGCACTGGTCATCGCCTACTCGTTCCTGGTTCAGGCCGAGTGGCTCGAATTCCTGTTCCTTGTGCTGCTGTTGATCAGCTCGTCGACGATGGCAGTGTCATTTCTGTCATTCGCCGCCACGAACCAGTTCCAGATCGCCTACTACGGCATCGGGCCTACTGAGATCCGCATCGGCTACATCGTGTTGAACACGTTCGTCTACTTCATCGGTACCGAGGTGTTCAGTTGGGGCGTGCCCGTCATCGTCGGCTTGAACGCGGTGGCATTCTTGGTGTTGGCCGTTCAGGCCAGCAAAAACATCTGGCAACTCGACTACGAAGCCAATCTCGACAATCAGCCACGTCCCTGAGCTGGCTGGGCTCAGCCGCCGGGCCTGATGAGCACGATGGTGGCCTCGTTCTCGATCAACTGGTAGTAGATCTCGATGCCGTTGCCGTCGAGGAACGTTTCTTGCGAGACGATGAACGCGCCGGGCTCACGTTCGACGAAACCCTCAGACTCGAGCGTGCCCAGGTAGTTCTGCGACGCGGTGAACGGGTCGGGATCCTCGGGCAGGCACATCACGACCGAGAACAGCGAGTCATCCTGGTTAACGTGGCCGTTGTCGCAATCGCTGACGTTTCCTGGCGGCGCGGAGATGGGCCAGTCGGTCGGGAATCCGTTGGCGTCGACCGGGATGTCGGACGCCGCACCGTCGTCGCCGCCACAGCTAGCGGTAACGACGGCGGTAACGACGAACAGCGCAACGAGGCGCACAATGCGGGGCATGGCCTCTGACCTTAGGGCTCGGTGACCGGGGGTGGGATTGCTCGAAATGTGCCTTGTTGCACGGTGGTAGCAACATGCGTGCCGTCGTGATGATGGATTGCTCCATGGTTCATGCCGCGACCGTCGGCAATTGTTGGGCTGTGCATCGTGTACGAGTGCCAGTCGTTGAACACGAGCGGTCGATGAAACCAGATCGAATGGTCGAGGGTGGCTCCTTTGAGTTCGCCGCGGTCGGCATGGGGTCGCCACGCCACGCTCATCAGGCCACGATCGCTCACGAAACCGAGCACGGCCTTGTGCATGAGCGGGTCGTCAGACATTGGGCCAGAGGGTCGAATCCAGGTAGCCATGTCGGGACGGCCATCGGCCTCGGTCGCTGGGTCGATGAGCATCTCGACGGGCTGATCCTGCCAGTTCGGACGCTGTCGCAGCTGGTCGCGGTTCTTGGCGCCTTCGCGAAATGGTGCTGGGGGCGCAGGGTCTTGACGATCGGGGCTATCGATGCCGAGCGTGAGCCCGATTTGGGCATGGCTGATCATGTGCTCGCCTTGATGCACCTCGACCCGCGCCGAGGCATAGGTGCGACCAGCGAAGAGGCGTTCGACCCGATAATGCAGCGGTTCGGTTGCGCTGCCGCCCCGCAGGAAGAACTGTTGCACCGAGTGCACGGTTCGCTCGGGGTGGGTGCGCCCGGCGGCGACGATGGTCTGAGCAACGACCATTCCTCCGAAGAGGCGATTGCTCATGTTGAGCGCGTTCTCGCCTGCCTCGCCGATCCAGGTCGTCGTCGACTCGCCGGTTTCACCCTGTTGCAAGTCGAGTCGGTTGAGCAGGCGTTCGACCGGAGTGAGCACGACGGAAGGTTAGTAGGGGCAAGGCCGATCGCCCTTGACGAGCAGCCCCACTTGTGAAAGTATTCACAAAGCGGCGTGAAGCGACGTCGAGTGAAAGCAGCAAGACATGCGTGTTGAGTCGATCGCATCCTCGACTTCGATTCTTGGGGAAACCCATTCAGCACCGAGGCAAATGCGGACCCCTCTGTCATTCTCGACACCGTCCGCGCCGAAGGCCCGGTGCGGTACAAGGTTATCTATCGACAATGGTTCGTCACCGGCTACGACGAGGCCAAGGCGGTATTGAGTTCGCCGCACGCACTCACGAGGCCGCAGATCGATGTGATGCTCGATGTCCGGCCCTATACGAAGCTGAATCACAGCACTCGCGCATTTCTCGAGAACTTCCTCGTCGGCGTCGACCCACCCGACCACACTCGTTTGCGTGGGTTGGTGAATCGAGCGTTCACGCCTCGCCAGATCGCTCGACTCGATGAGCGCATGGACACCATCATCGACGAGTTGCTTCGATTCGACACGCCGGTTCGGTCTGATCCGCGTGCGGCAGCGGCCGATATCGATCTCGGAGGAACCGTGATTCCGAACGGAGGAAACATCGCGGTCATGTTGATGTACGCCAACCGCGACCCTCGACGATTCAGCGACCCCGACGTGCTCAAGCTCAACCGAGAGGACCCCGCTCCCATCTCGTTCGGGCACGGCATTCACTATTGCCTGGGCGCGAATCTGGCTCGTATGGAGCTGCGCAAGGGGTTACACAAGCTGATCGATGCATTCGGTGACTACACGATCGATGCAACGCAGACCGAGTGGAAGGCGTCGCTGACGCTGCGAGGTCCGCTTCACCTTGCACTGACCGCGGGCTAACAAGCATCGAGACCAGCCATACTCGGGCACGTTCGTTGGTTCGAGGAGGTCTGTCGTGAGGCGAATTCATGGGTGGCCTTTCAGCCCCCGAGCAGCGGTTGTGCTCATTGGCATTGTTCTGTGCCTCGTGGCGTCGGCATGCGGATCGTCTGAACCTGGCCCAGCCGCTTCGGCCGAGGCGGTGCGCGAGCGCATCGAGTACGGCGCCGAGCCTGACAACTTTGGCTGGCTCCAGCTGCCGGCGGTGGTCGCCCCCGAGGCCGGGTTTCCGGTCGTCGTGCTGGTGCATGGCGGCTTCTGGCGCCAAGGGTTCGACCTGTCGCTAATGGATGATCTCGCCGACGATCTGGCGGCTCGTGGGTATGCGAGTTGGAACATCGAGTACCGCCGGGTCGACGGGGCTGGAGGCTGGCCTCAGACCGGTGATGATGTCGCTGCGGCGATTGAGTATGTCTCGACTCTCGCCGACGACTGGCCTCTCGATACGAGTCGGGTCGTGACGGTAGGCCACTCGGCCGGCGGCCACCTGGCGTTGTGGGCACTCGGTCAGGAGAACGAGATCCATGTGCAGGGAAGCATCGGCCTTGGGGCGGTGGTGCAGCTCGACTTCTTCCGCGAGTCGCAGGGGCTGCTGGGCGGCACGATCGACGAGGTGCCCGAGGTCTACGAAGACGCCGCTCCGGTTCTCGATCCCGAGCGGGTTGTGCTGGTGCAAGGTGGCGCCGACGGAATCGTGCCGATCGAATCGCTGGAGCTTGCCAGAGACGCCGGAATCACGATCATTGAGGTCGCAGGAGAGAACCACTTCGCTCTCATCGACCCAGCATCTGACTCGTGGGCAGCGACCATCGACCGCATTGGCACGTTTCTCGGGTCCAGCTAGCCGGAATACCCGGGAACCCAGCGGATTGGCGACGCATGAACAGACCCGGCTAATCGACGAGCGGGCCTATCTCGCATTCGTCATAGGCGAGCGATTCAACGAACCCGATGCGTGTATAGATGCGACGGGCACCCAGGTTGGTTTCGGTGCAGTTCAATCCAATGGTCGACACCCGATCACCAATGCGATCGATCACGCCGGCGGTGACCGCGGCGCCAAACCCGCGGCCGCGGTAGTCGGGGTGGGTGAACACAGCACCGATAGCGGCCACGTCATAGCGCTCGCTCAGCGCATGGGTGCCGGCAATAGCGACCAGCGCGCCGTCGACCCGCACGCCGACGAATGTGTCGTTGTTGAGCATGCTTGGTTGGAAGAAGGCCGCTGCCGGCTCGATGTCGTAGAGCGCCTGTGCTTGGTCGCGGTGCTCGGGTGACAACGAGACGACGTCATCTCGTCGGGGCGGTACGTCGGCCGGCCGTGCAAGGTGGAAGCGGTGGTAGCCGCGTTGCCAGATGATCTGGCGTCCGGCCGATGCGAAGACCGAGGCGATGCCTTTTGTTCCGGTCACGAGCGTTGCCGGTACCTGGTCGACGAGTTCGCTGGCCAGGGCCAAGGTGCCTTCGGGGTCGGCCGATGACACGGCATAGACGATGGTCTGGCCGTCGGGCAGCC
>JBDNHG010000428.1:0-3748 GCA_041688925.1 Acidimicrobiales bacterium
GCCTGCCAGAGGACTTGTCGACCTACTCACTCGGCCCCTAAGGCCTATCGGCGCCGGGGACACTACTGTCGCCCTATGCCACCATGTGAGGAATCAACAAGCGGGCCCCTGAGCGGAGTCAGGGTGATCGAGTTGGGGGTATGGATCGCCGGACCAGCAGCCGGCGGGGTCATGGCCGACTGGGGTGCCGATGTCATCAAGATCGAACCACCAGAGGGTGACCCATCCCGGCATTTTCAGGCAATCCTCGGCGCAGCGCTGCCGACAAACCCAGTCTTCGAGCTCGATAACCGGTCGAAACGGTCGATCATGCTCGATCTTCGCACCGACGAAGGAAAGGCCAATGCACTCGACCTGATTGCAACGGCCGATGTCTTTCTCACCAACATCCGTAGTGGCGGGCTCGAGCGGCTCGGACTCGATTACACAACGCTGGCCGAGACGTTCCCCGAGCTCATCTACGCCCACATCACCGGCTTCGGACGCGAAGGACCTGACGCAGATCGAGCAGCATTCGATATCGCCGCCTTCTGGTCGCGTGCGGGAATCGCCAGCTTGCTGACCGCACCCGACGGTTCACCGCCGTTCCAGCGAGGCGGAATGGGCGACCACAACACTGGACTGGCCCTCGCCGGCGCCGTCAGCGCAGCATTGTTCGAACGCACCAAGTCAGGCCTCGGCCAGCTCGTATCGACCTCGTTGTTTCGCGAGGGCATGTACACAATCGGCTTCGACCTCAACACCAAACTCATGTGGGGCGTCGACATCGGAGCGAATGACCGCAGCGTGGCCGGCAACCCGACTGCGAACAACTACGAGCTCGGCGACGGCCGACGCATCTGGGTCATCGGCGTCGACGTACGGCGCCATTGGCCATCGTTGTGCCGTGTCACCGGGCTGGCGCACTTGATCGACGACGAACGGTTCGCCAAACCACGCCTACGAGCGCAGAACGCACGAGAACTCATCGCATTGCTCGATGCGGCGTTTGCAGAACTCGATATGGCGGCACTCGAGGCGGCTGCAGCCGACGAGCCCGACCTCTTCTGGGCGCCGATCAACACCCTCGACGAGTTGTTGGCCGATCCGCAGTTCGCTGCATCGGGGGTGCTCGTCGAGGTACCCGACAAGCCTGGCGCAGATGCGACCACCACCATGGTGGCTACCCCTGTCGACTTCTCGCGTACAACCGTGCAACCCCGCTCGCTGGCACCTGAACTCGGCCAGCACACCAAAGATGTGCTGGCCGAACTGGGGTAGTCCGCCTTTCAGCTCGTACCTCGCCGAAACGCTGTTTTCGAGTGGTCACCTCTACGGTCCCGGGGACTCGTTGAGTTGCGGACTACCCGCGTTGTCGGTTTAGTTGGTCGCGACGGCGAGGGCTTCCCACACTGCTTTTGGCGTGCAGGGCATGTCGATGTGTTTCACACCCAGATGACTCACCGCATCGATCACCGCATTGTGCACTGCGGGGGTCGAGCCGATCGTGCCCGACTCGCCGATGCCCTTGGCGCCGAGCGGATTTCGAGGTGATGGCGTCTCGGTGTTCGACACCTCGAAGCTCGGCAGCTCAGTAGCAGCCGGCACCAGGTAATCCATGAGATTGCCGTTCTGCGGGTTGCCGAGCTCGTCATACGAGATCTGTTCGAACAGCACCTGCGCTGCGCCTTGTGCGATACCGCCATGTTGTTGGCCATGGACCAACAACGGGCTGAGAATCGTGCCACAGTCGTCGACAGCGATGTGGCGCAACATGGTCACGCCGCCAGTCTCGGTATCGACTTCGACGACCGAAACGTGCGCACCGAATGGGTAGGTCGATGACTCACCATCGAAGTCGTGCTCGTATGCCAGGCCTGGCTCCATGCCTTCGGGAAGCTTCGATTCGTCGTGAGAAGCAGTTGCCAGCTCAGCCCACGACAGGGCCGAGGTCGGCACACCAGCAACGGCCAAGCCGGTGCCATTGGTTTCGATGTCGTCGACGCTGGCCTCGAGTAGGTGCGCAGCCAATGTCTTGGCCTTTTCGAGCACCTTCTGAGAGCCAACCAGGATGCCCGAACCAGCGGTCTGCAATGACCGTGACCCGGCGGTGCCCGAGCCGCGTGCGACCGTGGCGGTGTCACTGTCGAAGAAGTTGACCTCTTGCATCGGCACGCCGAGTACGTCTTCGACGATCGTCGAGAACGCGGTGTCGTGACCCTGACCGTGCACGCTGGTGCCGGCGTAGATATTGATGTCGCCGCTATTGGTGACCTCGACCTTGGTGTATTCGACGTGCAAGCCGAGCGGTGCGGTGACTTCGACATACGCACTGACGCCAATGCCGAGTTGCTTGGTGTCACCTGATTCGCGGCGGGCCTTCTGTTGCGCCCGAAGATCGCTGTAGCCAGACGCCACGAGCACGGCATCGAGTGCCTTCTCGTATTCGCCGCTGTCATAGTCGGCCCCGGTGGTCGTGACCAGCGGGAAGTCTTCGGGTTGCAAGAAGTTCCTGCGGCGGATCTCGGCCGGATCGATGCCCATTTCATCAGCAGCGACATCGAGCACCCGCTCGATGAGCTGGGTAGCTTCGGGACGACCGGCGCCGCGATAGGCCCCGGTTGATGTGGTGTTGGTCAGGACACTGATGGCGTTGAACTTGACCTTGGGAACGTCGTACACCGCAGGGCTGAGCAGCTGGGTCAGCATCGGCAACACCGCACCGAGCGCAGGATATGCGCCCGCGTCTGCGGTGACCTTGGACTCCATGCCCACGATCTTGCCGTCTTTGGTGAGACCGAGTTTGCACTCCATGACCATCGCCCGGCCGTGCATCATGGCGACCATGTTCTCGGATCGTTCTTCGGCCCATTTGCACGGCACACCCAGCTGGAGAGCGGCGTAACCGGTGAGCACGTATTCGACATAGAGGCCCGACTTGGGACCGAAACCGCCGCCAACCCATGGGGTTGCACAACGCACGTTTGCGGCTTCGAGGCCAAGGAGCTGAGCCATGGGCTCTTGCAGGCTGTGCGGGCCCTGGTTCGAGCACCACAGCGTCAATCCGTTTGCCGGCTCGTTCGGGATGACGATTGCACCGTTGGTCTCCATAGGAGCGCCGGCGAGACGTTGGGTGAGCATCTTGACCGAAGCCACATGGTCTGCACCCTCGAGCGGGTCGATGTCAACCGGAGCACCGTCTTCGCCCAGTGGGAAGTTTGTGGCGAAGCAAATATTGCTCTCGGCGTCGTCGAAGATCGGCGGAGCGCCGGCAGCAGACTCGATGTCGATAACCGCGTCGATCGGCTCGATGTCAGCCCAGACAGCACCGGCCGCATCTGCGGCTTGGGTCTGAGTCTCAGCGACCACCATTGCAATGATGTCGCCCACGAACCGGACCTTGCCCTTGGCAAGCGGTGGGCGGGCCAGACTTGGCGGCATCATCGCGAACAACGGGATGGCCGGCAGGTCACAATTGCTCGATGTGTAGACCGCAAGCACGCCCGGCATTCCTTCGGCATCTTCGGTATGTATCGAGTTGATCGTTCCGTGTGCGATATTCGATCGCACGAAGAAAATCGATTTGGTGTCGAGCTTCATGTCGTCGACATAGTCATTTACGCCGTACAAAAGCCCCGGATCTTCTTTGCGAAGAACCGAATTACCAAGAATCGAACCAGCAGTAGCCACTCGTCTTACTCCCACTATGGATGAACGTCGCCAAACTTAGTCTCTGGGCGCGGGGCGCGCTGTATCGGGGACGTTAGAA
>JBDNHG010000429.1:0-3195 GCA_041688925.1 Acidimicrobiales bacterium
CGCTCTGTCTGGTCATGATCGGCACCGCGATCGGTATCGGCAGCGGCGCGGGATCGATTGGACTGATCATCGTGTCGGCCTTGCTCGCCGGCGTCGTTACCTCGCTCGGCTCGCCCGTCAGGTCGTCGCTCATACCGGCGCTGCTCAAGGGAGAACTGCTGTACAGCGGCATCGCCCTGAATGCGATTGCCTTGACGCTGTCGCTCGTGCTCGGCGCGGTGAGCGCGCGGGCCTTTGGTGAGTGGTTCGGTTTCGACGGGGCGTTCTGGTGGCTGGCTCTGCTCACCGCACTGGGCACGGTGGCGTTACTCGGACTCGTCTCTCCTGGCCCGGCGACCACCGGCGACAAAACAACGCTTGGTCAAGCGGTCGGCGAAGGACTGCGCTTCGTCTGGGGCGAACGAGGCATCCGATCGCTGTTCATACTGCTGTCGGTTTCGGGTCTGATGCTGACGCCGATCATGTTCGTGACGCTTCAGGCCCATATCAAGGAAGAACTCGGCCGCACCGCCGGCGATGCGGCACCGATGTTGGCCCTGATGGGCGTGGGTATCGCCACGTCATCGGTCTTCATCATGCGCAAGGGCAGCATGAAAGACAAGAGCGTCAAGTTCATGTGGGCAATGCTTGGCGGCACCGCCTGCATGTTTCTGATGCGCCGCACGACGGCCTATTGGCAGGTGCTTCTGCTTGCGTTCATCATGGGGGCGTGCGGCGGATTCTTCATCAACATGAATCAGGGGCTGATCCAGGCAAACACGCCGCCGCCGATGATGGGTCGGGTCATGGGCCTGTATGCACTCGTGTCGGGCGGTTTGACGCCGTTTGGGGCGTTGGCATTGGGGTTCTTGGGCGAAGCCATCGGCACCGGAAACGCGATCAGCATTGTGTCGGCGCTCGCGTTCTCGACCGTGCTCGTGATCTTTGTGCGCGACAAGTCGATTCGCACGATCACCTAGCCGGTCACGTTGCGTTGGTCAGGCCGTCGCCATCGGGGCAAAGTCGGTTCGAAGCGCAGCCCTGTTGTTTCGCGACCGGGAAGAAACCGGCACCGTCGAATAACGTCGGTGGTGATCAAGGGGATGCACATGCATGATCTGGTAATTGCCAATGGCACGGTCGTCGACGGCACCGGTGGTGCCGGCCGACGCGCCGATGTCGCCATCACCGACGGCGTCATAACTCAGGTGGGGGACCTGAACGGTGCGCGGTCACAGCGCGTGATCGATGCCGAGGGGCACATCGTGAGTCCCGGGTTCATCGATGTTCACACCCATATGGATGCCCAGATCGCGTGGGACCCGCTCGGCGAGTGTTCGTGTTTCCACGGCGTCACCACCGCAGTGATGGGCAACTGCGGATTCACACTGGCACCGGTCAACAGCGATGCTCGCGAACTCGTGGTGCGCAATCTCGAACGAGCCGAAGACATCTCGGCTGAAGCCATGGCCGCCGGCATCGACTGGTCATGGGAGACCTATCCGCAGTACCTCGATTTTGTCGATGCCACACCCAAGGGCATCAATTACGCCGGCTACGTTGGTCACTCGGCGCTTCGCACATGGGCCATGGGCGAGCGTGCATTCGAAGAAGCCGCCAACGCCGACGACATCGCCATGATGGCTGCGCAGGTGCAGGCCTCGATGCGGGCCGGTGCAATCGGGTTCACGACATCGGTGTCGGGCAACCACGAGACGTCAGATGATCGGCCGGTGGCAAGCCGATTCGCCTCGCGCCAAGAAATCAACGCCCTGGTCGAATCAATGGCGGCACTTGGACCAGGCGGCATCTTCGAGTTGGCCCAACATCCCGACATGAGATCGAGCGACCCCGACAAACGCGAGGATTACGCCCGGTGGCTCATCGACCTCGCGGTGTCGACCGGTGTGCCGTTGACCTATGGCATGCTCGCCTTTGGAACCAAGGATCATCAGTGGAAGCCGGTCGTTGAGCTGCTCGATCGGGTGAAGGCCGAGGGCGGCATGGCGTGGGGCCAAGCCCACTCGCGGCACTTCGGAGCGATCCTTTCATTCCAGACACAGTTGCCGTTCGACCGCCTTCCCGTGTGGCGCGATAATCGCAGTCAGTCGCTCGATGACCAACGGCGAGCACTTCGCGATCCAGACATACTGGCCAAGCTGATCGATGTTGCCGACAACGCCGAGTACGGCCGCGCAATCGGCACCGAAGCCCGCAAGCCGCAGTGGAACTACGTCTTTCAGGTCACCTCCGGACTGCCGCCGTACGAGACGATCGCAGACATTGCAGCGGCCAAAGGAGCATCGCCCACAGCGACCTTCCTCGACATTGCGATCGAGTCAGATCTGAACACGTTCTTCATGCAGGCCGCCGCCAACCACGACCAAGATCGAGTGCTCGACTTTCTGCGCCATCCACAGGCGATACCGACATTCAGCGACAGCGGCGCCCATGTGAGCCAGATTATGGACTCGTCGTTGCAGACCCACATGTTGGGCCACTGGGTGCGCAACCAAGGCGCATTCTCGGTCGAGGAAGCGGTGCACATGATGACGCAACGGACGGCGACCGCGTGGGGATTTGCCGATCGGGGAGTCATCGCCGAAGGCATGGCAGCCGACATCAATGTCTTCGACATCGACACCGTCACGCCCGACATGCCTGAGCTCGTTTACGACTTGCCGGGCGGTGCACGTCGACTGCGACAGACGGCGACGGGCTTTCTGGCAATCCTCGTCAACGGCCAAGTGCTGCTCGACAGCGGCCAGCCAACCGGCGCTCGCCCTGGTCAACTGCTGCGAGGCCCTCTGGCCGAGTGAGCAGGATCGAACCCTGCGATTTACCAAGAGTGGTGCGCGTAGCTGGGCTGCGGGTTTCTGAACAGCGAACGCGTCACCATAGAATCGACCAGTGGAATTTGAACTGAGCCCTGAACTCCAAGCGTTGCAACTGCGCGCGCGCACGGTCGCTGCCGAGGGCGTGGCCGAGTTCGGCCGCTTCAACGACAGCTGGATAAACGGGTTCTCAAAGGACTTTGCTCATCGCATGGCTGATGAGGGCTGGATCGGCATGGGTTGGCCCAAAGAACACGGCGGGCAGGAACGACCTCCGATCGAACGTGTCATCGTGGCCGAAGAAATGATCAGCGTCGGCGCACCGATCGCAGCGATGTGGTTTGCCGATCGACAGATGGGCCCAACACTGATCGCGTACGGC
>JBDNHG010000430.1:0-3805 GCA_041688925.1 Acidimicrobiales bacterium
CTTCGGCACTCGTTATGGCATCGAAAATGTTGGGCTGCTGACGGGCGACCTGACAATCCGGGGGAACGCTCCGGTCGTCGTCATGACGACCGAGGTGCTTCGCAACATGTTGTACGAGGGTTCCGGGCGGGTGGCAGATCTGGGCTGCGTCGTGCTCGACGAAGTGCATTATCTGCAAGACAAGCAGCGCGGCCCCGTGTGGGAAGAAGTGCTGTTGAACCTGCCTCGCAACGTGCGTACGGTTTCGCTTTCTGCGACCGTGTCGAATGTGGCCGAGTTCGTCGATTGGCTGACCGAGGTCAGAGGCCCGACACGACTCGTGGCCGAACGCACCAGACCAGTGCCGCTGCGACATGTTTTTGCGGCAACCCACAAAGAGTCGCGCTACATCCACCGCGAACCGTTGCTCAACGGCCGACGCTTGGCGGTGCAATGCGAGCAGTTCCGGCCTGAACGCGGTGCCAAAGGCCGACCGCAACGCGGCGGTCGAGACCGCAACCGTCGCGGCGGACGCCCGCCACGCGCCACCAGCAAATGGGCACCGCCGCGCCGCTCTGAACTTGTCGACGATTTGATCGCCGACAAGCTCGGCCCGGTCATCTGGTTCATCTTCTCGCGCGCGGGCTGTGACGAAGCCGTCGAACAATGTCGGCGGGCCGGACTTTGCTATACCGACGACGACGAGGCCGATGAGCTTGCGGCGATCCTGCACGAAACCACGCAAGACATCGATGATGATGACTGGTACAGCCTGGGCCTCGATGATTGGCAGACGTCGTTCGAAGCTGGCATCGCCAGCCACCACGCGGGTCTGATTCCTGCGGTCAAGGAGGCCGTCGAGACAGCGTTCGCTCGCGGACTGATCAGCGCAGTATTCGCTACCGAAACGTTGGCGCTGGGTGTGAACTTGCCAGCCCGCACGGTTGTGCTCGAACGGTTGATCAAATTCAACGGTGAAACTCACGAGCTGCTGACTCCGCTCGAATTCACCCAGCTCGCGGGTCGGGCGGGGCGGCGCGGCCTCGACGACGAAGGAACCGTCATCAGCTGCTGGTCGCAACGCATCAAGGTCGACGACGTCGCGGCGCTGGCAGCCAGCACCGACTTCCCGTTGCGGTCGGCGTTTTCACCGAACTACAACATGGTCGCAAATCTGATTCGTCACGCCGACCGTGAAACAGCTCGACGGTTCGTGACGCAGTCGTTTGCGCAGTTTCAACGTGACAAGAGTGTGGTTACGGCCGAGGCGCGACAATTGCGGGTGGTCGACGACATCGAAGCGGCCCGACGCGAGATCCACTGTGACCATGGCGATGTGTATGAATGGATGGCGGCCCAGGCCTCCGAAGCGCATGCCGACGACGATGAGCTCGGACAGCTACGGCCCGGATCCGTTATTGCTCATGCTGCCGGGGCGATTGTTGCTTCGGTGGCACATCGTGGCGGAGGCGTCGTGGTACGAACCATTGATTCGCAAGGCCGGATGGCCAGCCACCGAGCAGGCGATCTGGCATCGCCCATCGCCGTCCTTGGCTACGAACGGTTGCCGGCCGGGATGGCTCCGACCAGCGACGATGCCGCCGAGTGGGCAGTTCGCCAACTCCGCGAACGATGGGCTGTGGCCGCGACGTCGGCCTCCGGGCCCGGGGGCTGCGATCAGCTCGACCGTCACCTCGCTGCGGTCAACGAGTGCGCTCGCCTCGAACGCAAGCTCGACAAGCAGCAAGCCAAGTCAGATCAGCGTCAGGGGGCATTGGTCGCCGAGTTCGACGCCGTGGCCGAGATCCTGCATGACCGAGGGTTTGCATCTGATTGGTTCTTGAACCGCAAGGGCGAGATCCTGACCAATGTGCACGGCGAGGCCGAGGCAGTGTTGGCCGAAGCGCTCGATCAGGGTGTGCTCAATGGCCTCGACGGGCCAGAACTTGCCGCCGTGTTGTCCGCTCTGGTCTACGAAACTCGCGGCACAGGTCGCGGGCCGTCGTTCCGTTGGCCCTCGCAGCGCGTCCGGCGCACGACATCTCGCTTGCAGCAGCTAGCGAGCGAATTGCGCAACATCGAGCAACTCAGGCTCGATCAATTCTTGACCCGCGAACCTGATCCGGGTCTCGTCGAAACGGTCTATGGGTGGGCGTTGGGCGAGCCGCTCGACGAAGTGCTCGACGAGGAGATGACAGGTGGCGACTTCGTAAGGTGCATGCGAATGGTCGTCGATATCTGTCGACAGGTCGCTTCGGTTGCCGATGGTGACCTTCGTGACGCGGCGAGCGATGCGGTGTACGCAATCGATCGCGGCGTCGTACGCGGGGCTCGTGATCTCGTGGTCGTAGCCGACGAAGAAGAGTAGAGGTCGTGGCGATCGGCAAGGGTCAGGACTGGGGCTACGACGGCTACCTTCCCGACGATGCACCGGTTGCTTTGAGTGACGCCGAGGCTGCCAGCCTCGTCGGCGGTCCCCATGGCGTGATCGGTGTCGCAGCCGGCGATCTTGCCAGAACCCTTGGCATCAAGGTGCCCTACGATCGCACTACGCCGAAACACCTGGTGCCGATCGATGCCATTCAGATCGAACTCGATGACGGAAGCTCACACACCTGCCTGGCCCACGCCGTGCTGGGTAACTTGGTCGCACACCAGCACTCGGCGGCGTTGATGAACGCTGCCTTTATCGGACGACGCAATATTGCTCCGCGAGCCCACCCAGGCGATGGGAAGGTCGATGTGGTGACGCTAGGACTGCGGCTGGGTGATCGGATCAAGGCATGGCAGCGGATGGTGACCGGTACACACGTGCCACATCCCGATATCGACGTCGTGCGCAGCGCTGCGGGTCGCGTCGAGTTGCCGCAGCGACACAAGGTGCGAATCGACGGTCAACTGTGCGGGCGCAGCCGCACTATGACCTTCCAGGTCATACCCGAGGCCATCGTCGTGGCCGTCTCCTGATTGTGCGAATCGTGCTCGAATCGAATTGGGTGGCGAACATGCCCGACTTGGGCCATGATTCGGCCTAAGGTTTGCTTCCTGTGAGCGCCTATATCGCCGAAGAGTTCGACGACGAGGAAGCCGACATTCTCCGTCGGTATTTCACCAACCTTGACCTACCGGTCTTCGCGTTGGTCAATCTGCCCGAAGTCGTCAAGGGTGCACTCTTCGCTCGTTACTCGCGCTCGGCAAAGTCTCTGCGCCGGCTTTTCCTCGACGAGTTCGTTGGCGATCTCGACATCGAGGGTGATGTCACGATCGACGCAACCGTCGGCCTGGCCCGAGCCGAAGAGTTGTACACCCGGGTGTTCTTCGAATACGGCGATGACTCGGTGGCACAGCTTGGTGGCGTACATCTGGCATGTGAGCAAGCCTCGAACCTGTTGACCAAGGTGCTCGAGTGGGGTCGACTCATGTCGTATCTCGAGCAAAGCACGCGCTATATCGCCTATGACAGCAGGCTCGGCGGCAGGTACCGCTATTACCGACCGCCTGCGGTACTCAAGTCCGAACTCGGCACGCGATACGTCGCCGAGATGGACCGCATGTTCTCAGGGTATTCGGCGCTCATCCCTGGGCTGGTCGAATTCTTCCGTGAGCAGATTCCAAAGAATGATGCCGACTCAGACTTCATCTATCGCCAGGCGATCAAGGCCAAGGCGCTCGATTCGATCCGCGGGATGTTGCCAGCCGCGTCGATCTCGAACCTCGGTATCTATGGCAGCGGCCAGGCGTACGAAGCGCTCCTGTTGCGAATGCGCAGTCATCCGCTGCCCGAGGCCCGCACCTACGCCGACATGATGCTGACCGAACTTCGCAA
>JBDNHG010000431.1:0-5270 GCA_041688925.1 Acidimicrobiales bacterium
AGACGTCTTGGGCGCTGACCTCGATCGCATGCGGGCGGCGACTCATGAGCAAGCACGACGGTTGTGGGCGTCGTGAATCTGCTTCGGGAACTGGTTGCCGCGGTCGAGGCGCGCCAACCAGTGGTGATGGCGACCGTTATTGCGACCAGCCGGTCGGTCCCCCGCCGAGCCGGCTCGAAGATGCTTATCTACAGCGACGGCACGACGTCGGGAACTGTTGGTGGCGGCGAGATGGAAGCGCGGGTGGTGCACGAAGCCGCAGCTGCGCTGGTTGACGGCCGGCCTCGCCGACTCAACTACTCACTGCTCGATCCCTCGACAGGCGACCCTGGCGTCTGCGGAGGCGAAGTCGAGCTCTACCTGGAGCCGCACATGCCACAAACAACCATCTATGTCATCGGTGTCGGACACGTCGGCCAAGCCGTGGTCGAACTGGCGAGCTGGCTCGGCTATCGGGTCGTGGCATGGGACGACCGACCCGAGTTGCTCGAAGGCATCGCAGCTGCCGACGTGATCGCCACTGGTTCGATCGTCGATGCCCTCGAAGCCCATCCGATCGACGAACGCACCAGGGTCGTCATGGTCACCCGCAACGTCGCACTCGACGTCGATATTCTTCCGTCGCTGCTCGCCTCATCGGCTTCGTATATCGGGCTGATGGGAAGCGCCCGTCGCTGGCAGACCACCCGCAAGAAGCTCGTCGATATGGGCGTTGACGACGTAGCCCTTGCCCGCGTGCACTCGCCTATCGGCGTTGAAATCGCGGCCGAGTCCCCCGCCGAAATCGCCGTCTCGATCTTCGCTCAGATCATCGCCCAAGACCGTGTCGCCGGTACCCCTTCCTCTGAGGAAGACGATGCGTGATCAGCTGTGCATCATCCGCGGCGGTGGCGACTTGGCAACCGGCGTCGCGTGGCGATTGACGACTGCGGGCTTTCCTGTGGTCGCGACCGAGCTCGCTGATCCGCTGACGGTCAGGCGCACGGTCGCCGTGTCGAGCGCAGTCGCCGACGGTCACATCTCGATCGAGGGCATGCGTGCCGCACGGGTCGAATCGGCCGCCGAGGCGATCGCGACGGCCAACGACGGAACCGTCGCAGTACTGGTCAGCCGTGAGCTGCCTGAGCTCGGTGCCGCGGTCGTCATCGATGCCCGGCTAGCCAAACGAAACATCGACACGACTCTCGACGATGCCGAGCTCGTGATCGCCTTGGGCCCAGGCTTCGCCGCCGGCACCGATTGCCATGCTGTCATCGAGACCATGCGCGGATCTCGACTCGGTCGTTGCCTCTGGCATGGCTCAGCTCAACCAAACACCGGAGTCCCTGGTGTCGTGGGCGGCCGAGACACCGACCGAGTGTTGCGGGCACCCGCCACTGGTCAGGTGACCTGGCGTACCGAGATCGGCGATGTTGTGCACGATGGACAGCTGCTGGGCACGATCGGCGACGCACCGATCGTGGCGCCATTCGATGGTGTGATCCGCGGCCTGATCCGCAGCGGAACGACCGTCGAGGCGCCGTTGAAGATCGGCGACGTGGACCCTCGCCTCGATGCCCGCTGTCATGAGATCTCTGACAAGGCGCTGGCGGTCGGCGGCGGTGTGCTCGAAGCGGTGATGACATGGTTGAACCGCGACCGATAGCGACGCTGGCCACCGACATCGGCCTGGACTCGCACGAACACATAGCGCTCGTCGGTGGCGGCGGCAAAACCACCCTGCTGCATGCGCTCGCTGATCAGCTCGTGGGTTCGGTTGTGTTGACCTCAACGACAAAGATGGGATCAGACCAGGCTCGGGGCCGCCCGGTTCTGTTGGCACCCACGACCAGCGAGATCATGGTGGCCGTTGGCCAGTCGCCGGTGGTGGTGTGGAAGTCGGTCGCAGGCGAAAAGGCGCTCGGCGTCTCGACTGCGTCCTGCGATGAGTGGTTTGGCCTTATCGACCATCTGATCGTCGAGGCCGACGGATCTCGAGGCCGGCCGTTCAAGGCGCCTGCCGGTCATGAGCCAGTCGTTGGCCAGACAACAACAACGATGATTTCGGTCATCGGTGCGGACGCTCTCGGTCGTGTCATCGGCGACCAGTGCCATCGTCCGCTGCGGGTAGCAGCGCTGGCCGGCTGCACACCTTATGAGCGTCTGACTCCAGCTGGTGCCGCAGCCGTGCTGCTGCACGAACGTGGGGTGCGCAAAGAGTTGCCCTCCGGCGCACGCATGGCGATTGCCATCACCAAGGTCGAAGAATCGAACCTCACATTCGTCGACGAGTTGGTCAACGAGCTGCACGCTCAATCGCCCACCACCACAGTCGCTGCGATCGAGTTCCAGTCGCCATGAAGAAGAGCATCAGCATCATCCCCGAGGGACCTATCGACGAGATGATCGCGCTCGCGGTGCACGCTGAGCAGCTGGGGTTTGACCGCTGCTGGGTCTATGACGAAGGGATCATCACCCGCGACGTCTATGTCACGATGGCCGCGATCGCCGCCGCCACCGAGCGGCTCGAAATCGGACCGGGCATCACGAACCCCTACACCCGCCATCCTGCACAAACTGCGTCGGCGATTGCGAGCCTCGACGAGCTCAGTGGCGGCCGAGCGTTTCTGGGAATAGGTGCCGGCGGCTCGCTGACACTCGATCCAATCGGGCTCGAAAGGACACGCCCTTTGGCCGCAGTTCGCGACGCTATAGCGGTCGCACGCCAGCTCTTCAGCGGCGCAACAGTTCACCATGACGGACCAACGACCTCGCTTCGATCGGCAACGATTGACTACGGCCGTAGCGACATCGAGATATGGCTGGCCGGGCGCGGCCCCAAGATGTTGGCGCTCGGTGCCGAGGTCGCCGACGGCGTCATGCTCGACTTCATCCACAAGCCCAGTCTGATCGAATACGTCAACCGAATTCGCAGCAACGGTCCGGCCCGCATCTGCTATTCAACAGCGATCGTGACCGACGACGATGACCTCGAGTTTGTTCGTCCGCACATGACCTATCGGCTCGTCGATGCGCCCCAGCCGGTCAAGGACGCCCTCGGCCTCGGCGATGCAGATGTGGCGCGGATCCGCTCTGCCATGTCCCATGGGCTCGAAGCTGCCGCCGAGCATGTTCGTGACGAATGGATCGAGCCATTCATCATTCGAGGCACCGCCGCTGAATGCACAGCAGAGATTGTCGCCATGTGCGATGAGCATGAAATCGATGAGTTTCTGGTCCCCATGTTCGAGATGCCAGATCAGCACCGCTACCTCGACACCATCGCCTCTGTGTTCGGGTAGCCCGCCTTTGCTCCGCAAGCTCCGCAAACGCTGTCCGAGACAAACGAATCAACGATCCCAGCCAGCCCTACTAGCTTTGACCCCAGCCGTAGTTGTTTGCCCAGTGCGCTATCCGCCTGAAGCGAGCCCGGGTGCGGTCCGCCAGCGTGGGCGGGCGCTCGAGGGCACAGTCGCGGTGGTAACCGTTAACCGAGTCGGCGTCGACAACTGGCTGTCCACACGCCCTGCAGGTGCCGAGGCTATGCGTCTGATCACCCGACTCGCCCATCACCACTCCACCGTAGTCCTCATTGCCACAACGTTTGCGGTGGAGCCAGTCCTCCCCGGAGCGTCAGCGAACAGCTCCGCAGGTCATCAGCGCCCGTAGTCGAAGGTCTTGACCTCGGCCATTGCCTCGCACAAATTGTCGACGGCGCCCTCGAAGAGTCGTTTGCCGAGCTCAGCGTTCGCTCCGGTCGGATCACCGATGTAGCCGTCGGCGTGGAAGTCATTCGAAAGCCAACCAAACGAGGTCGACCCGCCGAACTTCACATGCTTGTTCTGCGCAAGTGCCTCGGGTACCCGACGCTCGGCGAGATCGAGCTTGACGAGTTCGGGTCGTAAATGCATGAACATAGATGTCTCGTTGCGACCACCATGGATGCCCATGCCCAGTTCTTCTTCGGTCGAGACGCCGCCATAGGCCGGTGGAAGCGACGGGTGCATCAAGAACGTCTTGAGTCCGAACTCGAGTCGGAGTTCGCGCAACGCCGTGCCGAGATGGGTGGTGTTACCCCCATGGGCATTGAAAAGCACAAGTCGCTCGGCACCGGTCGCTGCGATCGACCGTGCGATGTCTCGCAGAACAGCCATCATCGTGTCAGGTGACAACCAGAGCGTGCCCGGCGACCACGCATGCTCGTTCGACTTCGATACCGACAGTGTTGGTAGCTGCCACACATCGAGTTCTTCGCCACACTCGTCGACGACTGCGGTAGCAGTTTCGTGGGCGATGACGGCGTCGACCGAAAGCGGCAGATGGGGCCCATGCTGCTCGATGGCACCAATCGGCAACAACAAGATCGAGCTCGGACGTATTTCGTCGAGTATCGCTGGTCCCGTGAGGTCTTCGTATCGTCTGCTCATGGTCTCACCGTACTGGCCGCTTCAACTCGGCGACAGTTCGATCGGCACTCGCGTAGTCGTCGCTCTAGAATCCATGTGGCGCACAACGCTCGAAGGTCATGCCTTCTGAGGGGTCACTGCCAGTCCACATTGATCTATTGCTCGGCGAGAACTCCATGGTCACAATCCAACCGCTGCCACCCCGCTTCGATAGCGGCGGACTTCTCATCATCAACGCAGCCGTGGTCACCGTTGATGATCAGGCCACGATCCACGATCCCGGATGGGTCCATGTCGTTGGTGATGTGATCGTCGACGTTGGCGCCGGTCAAGCGCCGCCGTCGATTGCAGATTCGGCCGAACGAGTCATCGACGCCTCAGGCAGCGCGCTGATGCCCGGGATGACGAACGCGCATACCCATCTGTTTCAGACGTTCTTCCGCGGTCTTGCCGACGACAAGCCGTTGCTCGATTGGCTGCGCAAATGCATCTGGCCCGGGGCCGTCCATCTCGACGCCGACGCCGCATATCTGGCAGGGCTTTGCGGCATGGTCGAGAACTTGCGCACCGGAGCGACGTCAGTGCTCGACCATCACTACGTGCATGTCGATGACACAATTGACGATGCAGTTCTGCGAGCTGCCGACGAGTCTGGCGTGCGCTACATGCTCGCCCGAGGGTGGGCCGATCGCAATTACACACCGAAAATGCAAGAGACACCCGACTACATCCTGGCCCACACCGAAGGCCTTCGTGAGCGGTGGCATGGCCACGACAACGATCGGCTTCGCATCGAGATGGGGCCACTGCTTCCTTGGGGATGCAGCGACGAAGCCATGAAGGAAACGGTTGCAAAGACCCGCGAGTGGGGCGCCGGTACCCATA
>JBDNHG010000432.1:0-1945 GCA_041688925.1 Acidimicrobiales bacterium
AACGGCAAGCGCGGATCGGAAGCCACAAACGAGTTCACGAAACAGCTGCCGGCGTCGATCTCTTCGGCAGCGATGCGTTCGCCGCGTTCGATGTCGGCGGTGAAAATAGCGGCCCCGAGCCCGAACACTGTGTCATTGGCGATGCGGATTGCGTCCTGCTCGTCGTTGGCTCGTATTACGGCGGCGACGGGGCCAAACGTCTCTTGGTCATAGACGGCCATGCCTGTCGTGACATCAGCCAGCACGGTGGCGCTATACCACGCGCCCTCCTGCTCGGGCACGTTGCCCCCGGTGACGAGTCGAGCGCCGCTGGCAATACTGCTGGTGACCTGGGCGTGCAGTTCGTCGCGCAGGTCGACGCGGGCCTGCGGGCCGTAGTCGGTGTCGGCGTCGTGGGGGTCACCCATCGTCAAGGCTTGCATTCGTGCGGCAAGGCCGTCGACGAAGGCGTCGTAGACAGCGGTGTGCACGATGAACCGTTTGGCAGCAATACAACTCTGGCCGCCATTGATCATGCGGCTGATTGCACAGCTCTCGATGGCGTGGTCTACGTCGGCGTCTTCGAGCACGACATAGGGGTCACTTCCGCCGAGTTCGAGCACACTCTTCTTCAACAACGAGCCGGCTTTAGCGGCGACCGCCGCACCGGCGGGACCGCTGCCGGTCAACGTGACCGCCCGCACGAGGTCATGCTCGAGCACGCCCTCGATCCGGCTCGACGAGAGCACAAGTGTGCGGAACAGGCCGTCGGGCACCCCGGCGTCGACGAAGAGTTCGTCGAGCGCAAGCGCAGAACCAGTGACGTTCGACGCATGTTTCAGCAATGCCGCATTGCCCGCCATCAGCGCTGGAGCGACAAAGCGCACGACCTGCCACAACGGAAAATTCCATGGCATGACGGCGAGAACGACGCCCAGCGGCGAGTGGTGGGCGTAACTCTTCGCGTTGTCTGTTTCGATTGGGATGTCGGCGAGATAACGCTCGGCATTCTCGGCGTAGTGCCGACATGCCCAGGCACATTTCTCTGCTTCGGACCGCCCGGCGGCAACCGGTTTGCCCATCTCGTTTGCCATGAGTGTGGCCAGCGTGTCGGCTCGTTCATCGAGCAGGTCGGCGGCCGCGGTGAGCACCTTGGAGCGCGCGTCGAACGATGTCTTCTTCCAGAGGTGATGTTGTGCGTCGGCCATCTCGATCGCGCTGGTGACGCGATCAGTATCGAACTCTTCGTAGGTCTCGAGGTCATTGCCGGTGGCTGGATTCGTGGTGGTGATGGTCGGTGCGGTCCCTTCGGTTGGCTCGGTCCCTTTGGTTGACTCGGTCGTCGTCGTCGCGGTTGGCGACTTAGGCTGTGCCCTTGGCTTCTCTGGCTTGAGGGGGCCGTGTTTCTCTTCGAAATGTCGATACTCTTCGCTTTCCCAATACCTTTCACGCGGAACGTGTCGAGCAGATGCAACCGACCGCGCGTGTCAGACACGTGTGCATGGCATGTGGTCAGCTGAGGCAAGCTTGCGCGGCGTTAGATTATGTCGTGCACAAGCGTTCATGTTCAATCTGCTGCACAGGAGGCTTGAAAATGCGATGAAAAGAAAAAAAGAAAACAAATCGTCCCCTTTTCGCACAGTAGAGTTTAGCTTGTATGGAGGATCAGGGTAATATGGCGTTACGTACAGAGGAACCTTCTTGCTGGAGAGAAGCAAGTCAAGACTTTGTGTGGTGTAGCCGTCTCTAAACCAGTCGTCGAAGCGTTGCATAGCAGGATCAATCAGCTCTTTCCCTGACGTTTTTTTCGGTGGTGGGCCAGTCAGCTGGCGAAACGCCGTGAGAAATGCGTCACCTTGCAGGGCACCCATTGATGTCTCCTTTGGGGGCGACACCTGTTGATTGTTGCAAAGCGACACGCAGGACAGAGTGAGTGTGAGTTGAATAAATGAAGTGACGCTTGAGT
>JBDNHG010000433.1:0-5185 GCA_041688925.1 Acidimicrobiales bacterium
GACACCGCCGCAGCGAAGCCAGCCGAGTTAAGCGTTTGCAGCTCATCGGCAAGAGCAAGATCCACCAGCTGGCGAAACAGTCCGGTGATCGACGTCTCGGATGAGGGCACCGAGGCAAGCTAGCCCAGGTGCCAGATCAGGACAACGGTTGGGCAATTGGACAACACAGGCGGCCGGTCACGAGCGTGCTGTCACACGCGAGGCGTACAACGTGATGTGCCGCGCCGCTTATCGACCCTCTATCGCGTTCGGTTGTGCGACCGACAATCCCACGCTGATACTCTCGTCTCATACACGTCGCCGCTGAGGGCCAACGACCCAATAGCCGCGAATAGAGAGGCCCCAGTGGAACAGCAGACCCCGAGGTTAGGCGGCCGACTCGTGGCCCGGAAAGCTTGGCGCGCTGCTAGGAGGACCCAGTGAGCGAGGCGGACACCCGTGACAAGGCGATCCGGCTCTTCCAATACCTTCGCCGGATATCAGACCTGCGGAGCACGCCGGTTCTGCATCACCGGCAATTCGAACGAACCGTCTGGTTGTCCGACATTTTTGATGCGCATGAGTTCCCGACTGACGGACATTCTGACGGTTGGTTCTCAATCAAGCGGGTACCCCTCCCCCGCAGACCGCCGACTCCCACACAACTTGTTGGCAACGTCGACGAATGGGAGCTCGACGATTGGCGCTCATCACAGACGCTTCAATTGGCACCACAACCAGTTTTGGACGTTCTCCCTACCGTCCTTGATCTGGGGTCGCAGCGAGCACTCATTGACCAGTCCGAACGCCAGGACATAGCGGATGCATGGGACAACTACCTGCCGGTTTGGCAATCGTGGCAGAGCACATGCACGGCCATGGCACCTGCGCACGCTGCATATCAGGCCATGTTCGCGGCACATCAACGATCCGAACAGCTTGGGGAACAGTTCGAACTTGTGCTGAACGTTGGCCTGCTTGCATGGGAAACAGCGAAGGGTGAAGTTCTACGACACCTCGTCGCCGCACCCTGCGCCATCCATCTCGACAGCAGTACAGGCGACCTGATTGTCGGGCCTGATGAGGACGCAGCTCAGGCGCTCCTCTTTGAGCAGGACATGATTTCGCCGGAACAACAGCCACTCATCCGCGACGTAGGCGACCTGCAACTGAAAGCCCAAGAAATCGGAGATGTTCTCGATACGCCGAATATCTTTGGGTTGCTGAAGTCCTGGGTCTTGGCCACGGACCCCGACGGCGCGATCAGCGAAGTGTGGACTCGCGCCAAGCCCGGCAGAACCCCCACGATCACGTACGCCCCCGCGCTTTGTCTCCGGAAGCGCACACAGAGCGGACTCCAAGCCACGTACGCATCCATTCTCGATCAACTCGAGAACCCAGAGCAGCCAGTTCCTGCTTCAATTGAAGACCTGGTTTCGTTCACCGGCGCCCGCCTTGATGAACAAGATGGTGAAGGAAACAGGTGGGTTCCGGAATCAGGCGACGTGTTCTTCCCTCTTGCTTCAAATGAGCAACAGCGGAACATCATTCGGACGCTTGGAACGCGGCGCGGGCTTGTCGTTCAAGGCCCTCCGGGAACTGGCAAGAGCCAAACAATTGCCAACCTGATCTGCCACTCGCTGGCTATGGGTAAGCGGGTGCTCGTCACGAGCCACACAGAGCGAGCGTTGCGGGTGCTACAAGAGAAGCTGCCAACAGAGTTCGAACAACTCACCGTGAACGTTGTGGGCAGTGGCCGTTCCGGCAGCAAAGATATCGAGCGCTCTGCAAATGCGCTCTTGGGTCGGATGTCCGACCCGAGGTGGGATATCCGCGAGATCGACAAACGCATAGGGCTCTGCACTTCACGCCTCAACAAGCTTGAGGCCGGAATGGCGGACGCAAGATCGGCGCTGTCTGCAATTCATAGTGCTCAGCAAGAGCCTCTCAGCCTCAGCCCTGACCATCACGGTTTGATGTCTGATCTCGTTGAGCGACTGGCACAGCAGTCAGGCACGATCGGTTGGATCACAGATGAGATCGAAGGCAAACCACCAATCTCTGACGAGCTGTTCGACTGGCTCTGCACATGGAACGCGTGGGCGGAAAATGCCGATCAAAAAGAGTTGGGTTGGCACGTTCCAGATATTGACCTGTTACCCACGCCAGCCGAACTCGCCCAAACATTTGCGAAGATCCAACGCGCAGACGCTCTCGCCATCACTGAACAACGGACTTCACTCTCGCTGACCTGGGCCAATAGCGAGCAAATTGCGACGCTCCTCGAACTTGCACAGAGCGTCCTCGACCAACAATCGGCCGCCGGTCGTCGGACCGGCTCCTGGGTTCCGGGTGCTATTAGCGATATTGAGCACGGCAGGGATGAGCCGTGGCGTCTTGTCGAAGCACGCACAGCCGAAGCTCTCGACGGTTGCGCCTCGCTTGGCAGCTTCGGCGATGCAACGCCGCTTCCATTCTCATTCGAAATACTCCAAAGTCTCGAGAGCCAGGGAGCAGCACTCGTCGAACACCTCGATGGCGGCGGATCGCTGCGACGCATCGGCCGGGCTCGCGTGGTGAGGGACGCTGCCCAATTCTTGGAACTCTCTGTCGATGGTCATGACATCACCTCGACCGAGACTGCTCGTGAAATGCTCCGCCGCATTCGCATCTCGCTGACCCTTGCCCAGTGTGTTCGTCAATGGAACGGCGCTGTACCAAGCCAGCAGCCAACCGTCCAGCACATGGTCGGCGGCTTACAGCACGCCCAGGAAACGCTCCAGCATCTCCTCTCGCTTCACAACAAGAGATGCGCGCTTGGCGATGCCCTTCAGCTTGCCGATCCCGAAATTCTGCCTGCCATTGCCGACGAGATTATGGCGGAGCTACTACGTCGCCAGGCCGAGCTTCAATTGCTGGATCTCCGACGAGGGCTCGCCGAGGTGTCCTCGTCGATCGTCACTGATGCACCAAATTCCAGCTACCACCCATCGCTTCACATACTCCTGGCGGCCCTCCAATCAGAGGATCTGTCGACATACGAGACGGCGCACGGTGCGCTGCTGAAAGGCGCAGGGGTCGCGACTTCTGTGCGCCAAGCAGCGGAACTTCAGTCGGCACTACACCGCCATGCTCCCCTTGTCAGCAAGACAGTTCTTTCGTCGCCGGATGACTACCGTCTACCCGCACAATTCGAGGATGCATGGAACTGGCGGTTGGCGAAACAAGAAGCTGAACGGCTAAGCCAGGGCGGAATGGCGAGCCACTTCAAAGCACTCAGCGACCTCGCAGCACAGATCGCAGCCTCCAACACCGAGCTGGGTGAATTGCAGGCGTGGCGTTTTGCAATGAACACCTTGACCGACACCCAAGCAAGCCATTTGAAGGCCTACCAACAAGCGCTTAGTCGGCTGGGGAAGGGCACTGGCAAACGAGCAGCCAGCCATCGCTCAGAAGCCCGGCGACACCTCGCAGAATGTCAGTCGGCGATACCCGCTTGGATCATGCCTACCTACCGCGTTGCTGAGACCATCGCAGCAGTCCCCGGAGCGTTCGACGTTGTGATTGTCGATGAGGCTAGCCAGTCGGGCATTGAAGCGCTGTTCCTGCTTTGGCTCGGTAAGCAGCTCATCATCGTCGGCGACGACAAGCAGATCAGCCCGTCGAAAATAGGCATACGTGAGGACGACATCGAGCGTCTGCAACAGGAATACCTCAGTGACTTCGAGTTGAGAGACGTGCTCGATATCAGTCACTCACTGTTCGATCAAGCAAAAGTGCGGTACTCGGGCGACGTCTGGTTGACCGAGCATTTTCGGTGCATGCCCGAGATTATCGACTTTTCGAATCGGCACATCTATGCACCGCAGCATCGAAGGCTTGATCCGCTCCGTCAGTTCGGTTCAGACCGTCTGCGTCCCTTGCGTTCGACCTTCGTTGCCGAAGCTGTCGAAGAGTCTGAAGTCAACAAGGCCGAAGTCGAAGCGCTCGTCAGGCAGGTCGTGGCCTGCAATGATGACGCCGCCTATGACGGCAAGACCTTTGGCGTGATCACTTTGCTCGGAACGAAACAGGCAGCGTTGATTGAGGCTCAGCTATTTGAGCGTCTCGGCGAAGCGTGGACAGACCGTGAATTGCGGTGTGGAAACGCCTACGATTTCCAAGGCGATGAGCGAGACGTCATCTTCCTTTCGATGGTGAAAGCTGTGGGTCCCTCTCAACGAGCGATCCGCAAACTCGGCGCCGCCGGTGATCTCCAGCGGTACAACGTGGCAGCAAGCCGGGCGAAAGATCAGATGTGGCTGTTCCATAGCATGCATCTCGAGGACCTCAACCCGGAATGTATTCGATCGGCGCTGCTCCGGCATTTCACCGAGCCCCCTGTGCTCGATGTTGTCGGGTTCTCGGAACACGTTGAACGAGACACTCCTCATTCCAGTTTCGATTCGCTCTTCGAGCAACGTGTCTTTCTTGATATCCGAGAAATGGGCTACGTGATCGAACCGCAAGTCAAGGTCTACGGCAAGCGTATTGATCTCGTCATCGCCGGTTCAGCGGGGAAGTTGGCAGTTGAGTGCGACGGCGTTGCTTTCCACGGTCCAGACGAGTTTGCTGCTGACGTCGCAAGACAGCAGGAGCTTGAACGAGTCGGGTGGACCTTCCACCGAATCTCTGATGTCGACTACTACACCGACCACCAGGCAGCTATTTCGGGCTTAGTCGATCACCTGACAGAGCTGGGAATCTTTCCGGCCGGACATGTCCCCAGGACCGCTGCGGTGCCTCACCAGGAGAGCAGCCCCGCGGACCCGGCCAGCGAGGACACCAAACCGCTGGCCGATGGATCAGCAGACGCCGCGGGTATCCCCTCCGTATCATCACGCGGATCGAGCGAACTCGAGATCGACGGCCTTGAACCGCAGGAAGGTCTCAAGGGATCTCGTGTGGTGGAGCAGCCCGCACCCACAGTCAATAGACCAAACGTTGCCGAGTCCGCAGCACGTGTCGCGCCAAGTCAAACAGCGGCTGATCAACCAACGCCC
Organism: Acidimicrobiales bacterium; assembly: GCA_041688925.1. Classification (GTDB taxonomy): domain Bacteria; phylum Actinomycetota; class Acidimicrobiia; order Acidimicrobiales; family UBA10347; genus UBA10347. Next base: position 5,022 of record JBDNHG010000433.1, read on the forward strand.
GAGAGTTCTGATCGCTTAGGCGCGCCCAGCCCTTCAGAGCCACCCAGTTTCTATGAGGCTTGGTCGGTCGCTGACGTCTCCGACATCGTGACTGCTTCTACCGACGACCTGGCTGGAATCCTGGTTTCTGCGACTACTACCGAGGGCCCAATCCAGGTCGAATA
>JBDNHG010000434.1:0-10691 GCA_041688925.1 Acidimicrobiales bacterium
CCCACCCCGCGAGCGCGCTTTTCGCCGACCCCTTGCCAAAGGAGCTGTGGTGGATCTGTTCGAGTATCAGGGCAAACAATTTTTTGCTCAGTACGGCATGCCGATATCGGCAGGCGAAGTTGCATTTACGGTTGACGAGGCCCTGGCGGCCGCGGAGCGCCTTGGCACACCAGTCATGGTCAAGTCGCAAGTGTTGGCCGGCGGTCGAGGCAAGCTCGGCGGCATCAAGTTTGCTGCCGACATGGACGCTGTTCGCGAGCACGCGACCAACATCCTTGGCCTCGACATCAAAGGCCACATCGTCAAGCGGCTGTGGATCGAGGCCGCCTCGGACATCGCCGAGGAGTACTACATGAGCTTCACGCTCGATCGTGCTGCCAAGAAGCACCTGGGCATGCTCAGCGCCGAGGGTGGCATGGACATCGAAGAGGTCGCAGCCTCAACTCCTGACAAGATCTCAAAGATCTGGGTTGATCCCGTCGACGGGCTCACCGACGAAGTCGCCGCCGCATGGGTCGATGGCGCCAACCTCAACCCCGATGCCCGCGAAGGCGCAATCGAAATCGCCAAGCAGCTCTATCGCAGTTATGTCGAAGGCGACGCCGACCTCGTCGAGATCAACCCGTTGATCCTCACGCCCGAGGGCAACGTGCACGTGCTCGACGCCAAGGTGACCCTCGACGACAACGCCGAGTTCCGTCACGCCGACTACGCCCAATACGACGAGACCCAAACTCGTGACGAACGCGAAGAGGCCGCACACAGTAAGGGCCTGCAATACGTTGGCCTCGACGGAAGCGTTGGCGTCATTGCCAACGGTGCCGGCCTCGCCATGAGCACGCTCGATGTGATCAACCAGGTCGGTGGCAAGCCGGCCAACTTCCTCGACATCGGCGGCGGCGCAAATGCCGACGTCATGTCTGGTGCGCTCGAGGTCATCAACGACGACAAGAACGTCAAGTCGATCTTCATCAACATCTTCGGCGGCATCACCCGTGGCGAAGAAGTAGCGAAGGGCATTCTCGAGGCAATGAAACGAGTCAAGATCGACTCACCGATTGTTATCCGTCTCGACGGAACCAATGCCGAAGAAGGCCGGGCCATCTTGGCGCCCGAGCTCAATGACATGTTGATGATGGAAACCACCATGCTCGATGCCGCCCGCAAGGCGTCCGAGCTCGCCGCAGGCTGACCGGACCCAGGGAAAGAGATCGAACAATGGCAATTTTCGTAGACGAGAACACCAAGGTCATCTACCAAGGCCTGACCGGCCGCCAAGGCAGCTACTACGGCGGCCTCAACAAAGAATACGGCACCCAAGTGGTCGCCGGTACCCATCCAACCAAGGCTGGCACCGACGTCGACGGCGTGCCGGTGTATGCGTCGGTGGCCGAGGCTGTTGAAGCAACCGGTGCAACCGCCAGCTGCATCTTCATCCCGGCTCCAGGTGTCAAAGACGCCGTCATGGAAGCAGCCGAGGGTGGCATCAAGTTCATCGTGGCCATTACCGAAGGCGTGCCTGCTCACGACGAGGCGTGGTTCTTCAACAAGCTCAAGCGTGATTTCCCCGACGTGCAACTGCTCGGCCCGAACTGCCCAGGCATCATCAGCCCCGGCAAGTGCAACATCGGTATCACTGCCGGCCACATCGCCAAAGCCGGCGGCCCAGTCGGCATCGTGAGCCGCTCAGGCACGTTGACCTACCAGGCGCTCTATGAGCTGCAGCAAAAAGACATCGGTGTGACCACCTGTGTCGGTATCGGTGGCGACCCTGTCCCCGGCACCAGCTTCATCGACTGCTTGGCCGCATTCGAAGCCGACCCCGAAACCAAGGCGATCATGATGATCGGCGAAATTGGTGGTTCGGCCGAAGAGGAAGCTGCCGAGTTCATCAAGAACCATGTCACCAAGCCGGTGTCGAGCTATGTCGCTGGTGTCACCGCGCCTGCAGGCAAGAAGATGGGCCACGCCGGTGCCATCGTGTCTGGCGGCAAAGGCACCGCCGATGCAAAGATGGAAGCGCTGCGAGATGCTGGTGTCAAGGTTGGTCTGAACCCGACCGAGGCCGGCGAACTCATGGCCGAGATCGTCGCTGGGCTCTGATTCCGCTCGGCGGCTCTGACGATCCGCCGCCTCGCTCGCGACGTTCGTCGCATATGGACGTTCACCGTGTTCTCTGACATCGTTCGCGCCGAGCTCGGTCCCTCGCTCTGGGGCCGGGCTCGAAAGCGGTCGCGGTGCATCTCCGAATAGCGTCGCCCGTACGGAAATTGCAGGAAAAGCGTAGTATTCCCTCAAAAGGGTCATCTAAGTGGTCGCGTAACCACCGAAGGTATTTGTTTCGTTGCCTGTGGTGGCTTCACAACCACACAGAGTGTGTGTAGTGTGCAAATATGGCTTCCGTGACCGCTCCTCGTGCCGCACCAGCGGCGGTCGAGCCACGCAAGCGCAACTATGCCCGCATACTCGAACAGACGTGGATCTGGTCGATTGTTGGCTACGCACTCCTACGTTTCTTCATCGCGTGGGGCGCATTCTCAGAACATGGCGCCAATATTTGGGTCTTTGGCCTGATCGATGTTGGCACCGCATGGCCCTATGCGAAGTCTGTAGCGATCGTCTGCAAGCGCTCGGCACGTAGCGAGTGGCGTGAATTGTCGTTGCCGCTGGCGGTGGCCGTGACGACCTTCTTCGCTCCCTATGCCTACTTGTGGTTTGCGGCGGGCGAGATGCCCGGCGGCGTCCGTCTCGCCATGGCCATCTGTGTCACCGTGCTACTCATCGCAGCGGCGGCCGGTGTGCTCGTCAAGACACGCAAGCTTCGCAGCGCCGCTCGCGCCGCGATGGTGGATCGCACTCGGACGGCCGAAGCCTTGGTCGCGCTCGCTGGTGTTGGTGGCGACGCCGCTACTTGCCTTGAATTACGCTCAGACGATCTGGGTTCAGCCGACCTGCACGCTGCCAGGTCGCCCTCAGCCATGCTGATCGATCTGACCGGTCAGGTCGCCGAGCTCGAGCGGCCGGCCACTAAGAGATTGCGCGAGTAGGCAGAGCGCGCAGCTCGAAAGCCGCGCAACTCGTGGGCCTGCCAGAGGACTTGTCGACCTACTCGCTAGGCCCCTAAGCGCTAACCCGGTCGGGCCGCGGCGGCGATCAATCCGTTCGAAGTATTCGACAACTGGCCAGTTCTTGTGCCCGTGGCGTACACGACACCGATCAATTCCTATTAGGTTCAACGCCACGCCTGTCGACGACCCCAAAGGATGATCGTGCGCGCACTGCTTTCCGTGAGCGATAAGTCTGGCCTCGTGGCCTTTGCCCAAGGATTGGTTTCACTCGGCTACGAACTCGTGAGCAGCGGCGGCACCTACGCAGCGTTGATCGAAGCGGGACTCGACGCCCGGCAGGTCAGCGAGGTCACCGGCGCTGACGAAATGCTCGACGGCCGTGTGAAGACGCTGCATCCGGTGATCCACGGTGGGATCCTCGCCAATCGCAGCGAGCCCAGCCATATGCAACAGCTCGCCGATCGCGGCATCGACCCGATCGACCTCGTTGTCTCGAACCTGTATCCGTTCGTCGCTGCACCTGGCATCGAGAACATCGATATTGGTGGACCAACGATGGTCCGCGCCGCAGCAAAGAACCATGATGCGGTCGCGATCGTGGTCGACCCTGGCGACTATCCCGAGGTGCTCGAAGCGTTGCGTGCCGGTGAGCTCGGCGCCGATCGACGCCGAGCCTTGGCCCGCAAGGCGTTTGCTCATACAGCCGCCTATGACGCGGCGATCACCACGTGGTTCGACGAAACCGATCCGTCGGCCGAGGCTGACGCACTGCCCGCGTCGCTGCATCTCAGCCTCGACCGTGTGCATGACCTGCGTTACGGCGAGAACCCTCATCAGCAGGGTGCCCGCTACCGGTTTACCCACGGCAGCGGCTGGTGGGATAGTGCAACTATCCACCAGGGCAAAGAGATGTCGTACCTCAACGTGTATGACACCGAGGCTGCGTGGAATCTCGTGAACAGCTTGGCCGCCGATGGCCCCGCCGCAGTTGTCATGAAACATGCGAACCCATGCGGAGCCGCGCTGGGGGCGACGATCGAAGAGGCCTATGCCCGCGCCCATGCCGGCGACACGGTGTCGGCCTTTGGCGGCATCGTGGCAGCGAACCGCCCGGTCAACGCGGCGATGGCAACCGCACTCGCACCCGTGTTCACCGAGGTTGTTGTGGCCCCAGGGTTCGAACCAGAGGCACTCGAGATCCTTGCAAAGAAAAAGAATCTGCGCGTCGTTGAGGTCGGTGACGTCGCATGGTCACCGCTGCCGTTGACGATGCGCTCGATCGCCGGCGGCATGCTGGTACAACACGACGACGTCATGCAGCCAGACAGCAGCGGTTGGCAAACGGTTACCGATCGCCATCCGACCGAGGCCGAGATGCTCGACCTCGAATTCGCCTGGCGAGTCGCAGCACGGGTCACCAGTAATACGATCGTGCTCGTAAAAGATGGCCAGGCCGTCGGTATTGGCGCCGGCCAGCAGAACCGCCGAGATGCGGGCCAGATCGCAGCCGAGAAAGCTGCAGGTCGCGCTGTTGGCGGCGCCTGCGCCAGCGACGCATTCTTTCCCTTCCGCGATGGCCTCGATGCCGCAGCCGCAGCCGGTGCAACCGCAGTTGTGCAGCCCGGCGGGTCGATCCGAGACGACGAGGTCATCGCTGCTGCGAATGAGCAAGGCATGGCCATGGTGTTCACTGGTCGACGACACTTTCGGCACTGACACATGGCATCGTTGGACCTTCGGGTGATCGACACAAAACGGTATAGAGTCCGTGCCGATGAGTGAAGAGCGTGAAGATCTGACTTTTGCGAGGTATGGCACCGCCGTGCGAGAACTCGCACAGCTGGTTGCCGACGATGGTTATCGGCCTGACATGATCCTGGCAATCGCCAGAGGAGGCCTGTTCGTCGCCGGCTCCCTCGGCTATGCGCTCGGCGTCAAAAACCTTTATGTGATGAACGTCGAGTATTACACCGGCGTCGACCAGCGTCTCGACGTGCCGGTCATGTTGCCCCCCTATGTCGACTTCGTCGAGACGAACGCAGCTCGCATCCTGGTTGCCGACGATGTGGCCGACACCGGGCACACGCTCGAATACGTGCGCTCGTTCTGCGAGGGCAAGGTCGCCGAGGTGCGAACCGCAGTCGTCTACGAGAAGCCGCAGTCGATCGTCAAATGCGACTATGTGTGGAAACGAACCGACAAATGGATCGAATTCCCGTGGTCCAAAGAGCCCCCATTGGCCCAAGGCCAAACCACCGCACTCGACGCTTGACGCTCTAGCCGCGCCAAAAGTCCCCGGGAAGGTGGACTACTCAGCTCACGCAGCGTTTCGACGAGGGACGAGTCGAAAGGCGGAGAAATGGGGCTCGAAGGAGGTAGCGAAGCGGTCCGGGACCGTCGACGTGACTACTCCAAAACAGCGTTTTTCGCCCTGCGAAAAACGCGGACTACCCGTCGTCGGTCTGGTCGCGGAGCCAGGCTTGTAGCTGGGCGGCGAGTTCGTCGCCTGATGGCAGCAGATCGGCGGAGTTGTCGATGAGCGTCTCGAGTCGAGCGACGTAGTTGCGCATGTCGTCGTCGCTGGCGACAGCGGCATCGACCTTGGCCCGCCACGCTGCCGCATCGGCAGTGAAGCTTTCGTGGCCGGTGACGATGCCGGTGACGAGTTCGAGTCGAGCCAGCAATGAGCGCGTGGCTTCGGGATTGGGCGCCTGGGTCACGTAATGCGGAACCGAAACACGAAGCGAGATCACGGCCAAACCGAGTTCGTGTAGATGCACATGAAGGGCGCCAACGAGCCCGGTCGGACCTTGATACGACGGTTTGCCGAGACCGAGTTGTTCGGCCAACAGCGGATCGCTCGCGGAACCAACAACGCCAAGTGCCCGCGTGTGCGGGGCCTGCCCGGCCATGGCTCCGAGGGTGACGACGAGGCGGGCGCCGCTGCGTTTGGCGATCTCGCCGATGGCTTCGGCAAACGTGCGCCAGCGCAGGTGAGGTTCGATTCCAGAGATGGTCACGACCGAGGTCACGTTGCCATCGAGGGTCAGCTCATACGCGTCGTTTTCGGGCCAGCTGAGTGACCGCTCGCCGCTGCTGTCGATTGAAACAATCGGCCGTTGCTGGGTGAAGTCGTAGAACACCTCGGGGTCGATCGAAGCGATCTTGACCCGCCGGGTGGCCCTCTCTGCGAGATGATTCACCGCGTCGGTGGCAGCTCCTGCCATGTCGAAAAGACCCTCGAGTGCCATGACCAAAATGGGTGCGTCGGCCGAGGACTCGTTTTCCCACAGAACGTGGTCCATCAAAGCGCCTCGGCAATCACAATGTGAAGCGGGCCCGACACCAGGTGGTCGCTATACCGATCACCGGGTGCTGAAGCAGACGAAAGATCGTGTATTTCTGAGGTCTCGAGGACCCTTTTGGAGGCCTGACTGGTCACAAATCCCATCACCGAAGCGTAGGTCCGAACCCGGCGCCGTGCGGTGATCAAACAGAGAATCACCGATGTGCCACGTTCGGGAGGGCCGCAGGCCGTACGATCACTGGCGTGGCTTCGATGTTTGACACGATTGCTGAAATGCTGCGCGGATCGGCGCCCGACGATCTCGCGCACGCGCTCGGCACCGATCGCACCCAGACCCGACGGGCGATGGAGATTGGCCTTCCCGCGCTAATCACCGGTCTACGAGATAAAACGCTCGAACCGGGCGGAGCCCAGAACCTGGCGTCGATGCTCGATGACCCAGGTGCAGCGGTGCCGTCTGATCTGAACGCGTATCTCACGGCCGGTGACCCAGCGCAAGGCGCAGCCATGCTCGACGTGGCATTCGGCGATCGCGGCGAACCAGCGCTCACTGCGTTGAGTTCGGCTTCGGGGCTTTCGACCCGACTGCTCGCACAGGTCATGTCTGTTCTCGCGCCCCTTGCCACAGGCACAGTTGCTGTTGTGGCCGAACGGTCGCCCGACGGCCTGCGCTCGTACCTGGCCGATGCTGTCGCTGATCTCGAAGGCAAAGGTTTCGGCCGTGTTGTCGAGTTGGTGAGTCCGGCCGGCCTCGACCTAGGCCTCGATGCAGTGCAACCCGAGCCTGTCGACCTCCTTGATGTGGTCGACCTGGTCGATGCGCCCGGTGACGGCGAGGTCGTGCTCGATCTCGACGATGACCCAGACGGCGATGACGACGTCGCTGTTGCCACTGTGGTTGCCGGAGCATTCCCCGAGTCGGCCGATGATCTGGTCGTGCTCGATGACCTCGTGCCCGCCTCGCTCGACTCGCTCGACTTGCTCGATGATCCGACCGAAGCTCACGAGATGGCAGACGTGATGCCAGATTTCGACCTCGAGGTCGCCAATGTTGCGCCCGCTGGGGTTCCGATCTTCGCTGGTGCCGCTGCGGCCGGTGCGACGATGACAATCACCGAACCAGCGCCTGTTGAAGCTCACGTGCAATCCAACGCCATCGAACTCGAGGGCAAGTCCTTGTCGAGCATGGGCTGGTTGTGGTGGGTTATCGGCGCCGTCCTCGGCATCGTGATCTTGTTGTTCGCCATCACCCAATGTGGCGGAAGCGACGGCGCTGGTGGGGTCGCAACCAATGGCGACGCTACGGCGACCCCCATCGAAGACACCACCCCAGATCCAGTGGTAGTTGAACGCCAGCTCGCGCTCGACGCAATCCTCGTCGCCTACCCCGGCGTACAGGGTGAGGTGTTCGGAGACGTTGCGGTGCTCAACGGCACCGTCGAAGACGACACCGCACGAGCCACACTCGACCAAGCCGTTCGTGATGCCGGACTTGGCGTCCAGAACAACGTTTCTGCGTCAGCGGCCCCGATCGCAGGCGAAGACGGTTATTCGCTGAATGATCAGATCGACGTGCAACCCGAACTATCGACGCTCAAGGCACTGCTTGCCCAAGCTGGCCTCGAAGACGCGCTCGACGGTGGCGGAGAGTTCACCCTCTTCGCTCCGACCAATGATGCGTTCGCAGCGATCAGCGACCAGCTTGCCGCATTGCAGGATGATCCTGTGGCGCTGCAAGAGGTGCTTCGCTACCACCTGCTGGTGGGTGCACAAGACGCAGCAGCACTCGGTGCTGCCGGAACCGTCGCCACCCAACTCGAGGGCCAAAGCATTACGGTTGATGCCTCGAGCGGATCGCTGATCCTCAATGGCTCTGTACCTGTGCTGGCTACCGCAGCCCCAGCTCGCAATGGTGTCATGCACATCATCGGCAGCGTGTTGCTGCCGAACACCGCCTCCGTGCTTCCCGAAGAGATCGGCGCCGAACTTGGCCTGACTCCAATTACCTTTGCGCTCGGAAGCTCCGACCTCACCGATGCGGGCAAGGTCGAGGTCGACAAGGTCGTCGCCTTCTTGCTCACGACACCGGGCAACATCGAAATCGGTGGCCACACCGATGCCGACGGTGACACCGCACTCAACCAGTCGTTGAGCCAGGACCGCGCCAATGCGGTCAAGGACTACATGGCAGCGCAAGGCATTCCGGCCGAGTCGATGACTGCCGTCGGCTTTGGCGAAGACCAACCAATAGCGCCAAACGATACGTCCGAGAACAAGGCCAAGAACCGGCGCATCGAGTTCCGACCAATCTGAGCAAACACGCCCGGCCTTTCTTGAGCGGCATCGAAGCCGCGGTGTTCTTTGCCAGTAGGTTGGATCGTCGTGGGTGACTACTTCCAGAACGGCCCGATCACAACGCTGCACGACTTCGGCCTGCGTTCCACCGAGGATCTCGACGAGGACCTCATGCGTTGGGGCAAGGACCGGCCGATGTCACTCATCATCCCGTCCCTGTACAGCGAACTGGGCGGCCCGGCGCTAGAGCACATCGTCGACGAACTCGCCAAGGTGCCATTCCTCGACCAGATCATTATCGGTCTCGATCAAGCCAACGAAGACCAGTTCCACGAAGCCCGCGAGTTCTTCTCGAGGCTGCCGCAACAAACCCGAATCTTGTGGAATCACGGGCCTCGTCTGCAGGCGCTCGATCAGGTCTTTCAAGAACACTCGATTGCACCGCTCGACGAAGGCAAGGGCCGCAATGTCTGGTATTGCATCGGCTATTTTCTGGCATCAGGAATCGGCGAAGTGGTCGGGCTGCACGATGCCGACATCGTCACCTATGACCGCTCGATGGTTTCGCGGCTGTTCTACCCAGTGGTGCATCCGACGTTCGGTTTCTCATTCGCCAAGGGCTACTACTTCCGCACCGACGGCGAACGGCTCAACGGCCGGGTCGTGCGACTGCTCGTCACGCCCTTGATCAGAGCGCTGCGGCAATGCCTCGGCGAGAACGACTACCTCGACTACCTCGACAGCTTCCGATATCCGTTGGCAGGCGAGTTCGCCATGCACATCAACGTGGTTCGCAACATGCGCATACCGAGCGACTGGGGCCTCGAGATCGGCGTGCTCAGCGAGGTGCATCGTCGCTATACGAACCAACGCATCTGCCAGGTGGATCTCGCCGGTGCCTATGACCACAAACACCAGCAGGTGTCGTTCGAAGACCCGAGCACGGGTCTGCACAAGATGAGCCGCGACATCACCAAGGCGTTGTTTCGCAAACTGGCAATTTCGGGCGAGGTGCTGTCCACCGAGATCTTCCGCACGATCAAGGCCAGTTACTACCGCAACGCACTCGACATGGTCGAGCGTTATGGGGCGCTTGCTGCCATCAACGGCTTGACCTTCGACAGCCATAGCGAAGAGCAACTAGTCGAAGTATTTGCCCAGGCGATCATGGAGGCCGGCGACGACTTCTTGACGCACCCGATGGAATCACCGTTCATCTCGAGCTGGGCCCGGGTGCAGAGCGCTGTGCCCGACGCGTTCGAACAGATGTTGGCCGCCGTCGAAGCCGACAATGCCGACTGACCCAGTGCCACCCGGCACGACGCCGCCCGAGGCACGGCCGCCTGATACCGGGTTGCCGATCGAGTCGGTCATCACTGATGTGCGAGCTGCGCTGAGCCGTCACGGCCGAGCCGTGTTGACCGCCGAACCAGGGGCCGGCAAGACCACGGTGGTGCCGCTGCGGCTTCTCGACGAGCCGTGGCTCGCGGGCAAGCGCATCGTCATGCTCGAACCACGCAGGCTCGCGGCGCGGGCCTCAGCGACGCGCATGGCCTCACTCTTGGGTGAACGTGTGGGCGAGACCGTTGGTGTGACGACGCGCGACGACCGTCGCGTCGGGCCGACAACGCGTATCGAGGTCGTGACCGAAGGAATTCTGACCCGTCGCCTGCAACGCGACCCCGAACTTCCCGGATGCGGCCTGGTCATCTTCGACGAATTCCACGAACGCAGCCAGCAAGCCGACCTGGGCTTGGCGTTGCTGCTCGATGCGCAACGAGCGCTCGACCTCGATATTACGGTGTTGGTGATGTCGGCGACGATCGATGCGCCCAAGGTGGGTGCGCTCATCGGCGAGGGCGACCCTGCGCCGATCATCGAGTGCGCCGGCCGCACGTTCGATGTCGAGATGGCATGGCGTCCCCGCACCAAGCGCGACCGGCTCGAGCCAGCTGTTGTCCAAGCAGTGCACTGGGTGCTCGACCAGCACGACGAAGGCGATGTGCTTGTGTTCCTTCCCG
>JBDNHG010000435.1:0-6544 GCA_041688925.1 Acidimicrobiales bacterium
AGAAGATGTCCCTGCGTCTTGAACGTATTGAGCACACGTACGATCGCGGTTGTGTTGCATTGACACGACCCGGACCGACTGTTGGCCGACCGCCTCGCTGTAGTTGGCTTGCGCAACAAAGGATCGACCGGTGAGTTCGTGTGGTTCGCCGCCCTGGAAGATGGCCTTGACGCCGGCGGATTCGTAGACGGCCTTGTTGGCGGCGCCGATGCCTTTGGGGGTGGTGTCAACCACGACGTCTGCTGCGGCGAGCAGGTCGCTCAGGTCGCCGACCGGATCGAGGCCAGCCGACGTCATTTCCGCCACCGCAGCTGCTGTGGAGCCGTAGAGGTCGTAGCCGTGGTGTCGAGCGAGCACAACCCGGTAGTCGGTGGCAGTGTCGGCGACACCGACAACGTTCATGTCGGGTTGGGCTGCGGCGGCATCGGCAACTCGTTTGCCGATAACGCCGTATCCGTTGACAGCAATGTTGATCATTTCGGGTACCTCTGCTTCTCTTGCTCGGTCGTCGGCTGGTTGACTGCACCAGCTTGTGGGGCGGCGGCCTCGAAAGCAGGGTGGCACGCCTGCATCGGTCCGCTGAAGTGGGCATAGACGAGAAGGCTCAAGATCGCGGCGAAGAAGCACCAAACCGACACGAAGGTCTTTACCGATACCGCGTGGGCGGCGATGGCCAGAATGAAAGCGAGCGCGCCGAAAGCATTGATGCATCGGTGGCTGGAGAACAATCCGCTGACGCACGTTGGACGATGTAGGAGAAGGTTGAACGGTCCGAATGCGCGACACGACCCGAACAAACGGCTGTCCACCGCCTGTCCGCGTCGCCAACGAAGATGTGTGCTGCGACGTTGGTTGCAGGATGATGATCGTGGAGAATAGCCAGCTGTAGCTGGCTACTCTGTGAGTGTTGTAAGGAGTGGGCCGAGTGGTACTCGGGCTATCCGAGTCGTCATGTCGGCGGCTCCGTAGGGCAGTATCAGTTCGGCGCATCCGACTCTCGATCGGGACTTTGCTGCACTGCCGCCGAGCCAATCGGATTCACGGCCCCCAGCCGTTAGGCATCTGATTTCGTCGGGCTGCAACGAAGCAAGGTCCGCAGCTCTGAGTAACGGTGTCAATGGCCGTGACCGTCGCCGTTGGACATGCCACGCATCATCACGGCCATCATGGCTGTGCAGGCGATAGCGAAGAACAAGAAGCCCGCGCTAAGTACTCCGGCTACTGCGAGACCGGCCGCGATAAGGAGCATCGGGATGCAGCACGCGATCATCATCCACCCATGCCCAAACCGACCGTGCGGCGGGTCTTCGTGGCGCGTGCGCGAATCGGCGTCTGGATTGTTGACAGTCATGTTGGCTGCCTCAGTGACGACGGGACGTGGCCGAGCTTCTGGTACAGGGGGCAGTGCCCGAGGGCGCCAGTGACGACAAGGTCGAGACCCGCCAGCACCAACAGGACCTCGAGCACGATCACCAGGACGCTGCCGGCGGCGACGAGCAAGACCGTACCGAGGGCGATGCCAGCGATGCCGATGACGATGCGACCCGCGCGTTCTGGTCGGGAGATGTTCACCGCCCGACGTCGGTAGCGGCTGCGCCTCGCCGCGCCTCCTGGTTGTCTCTCGCCGGAAGCGGCATCCTGCCCGGCCGACGCCGTGCCCTATATCAGCTCGTCGCGGCAGAAGGCTTCACACCGGAGGACCTCTACGTGCCCGCTATGACGTGGACAACGGACGAAGGCCCCTACTCCTAAACCCTATTGCCCGTAAGGCTGCAGACGAACGCCTCCCCGTCGACCGAGTCGGTCGAGCGCCCGATCAACGAGGAGCACAATGAACGACTCAACCACCGCACCAAAACTCGACACCGCGATCTTGCGAGTGGGCGGCATGCAGTTCGCGTCCGAACAGACCAAGGTCGCGGCCCACCTCGAACGCCAGGCAACCCCGCGCGGTGAACAAACAGCCAGAGACAGCCCGGCCCATCTCGGGCACGCCGATCATGCGACGGAGGGGACCGATGATTCCGACGCAGAGAAGCCGTCGCCGCACGCAGTGATGGGACACGGCGGCCATGGTGAGGTGTCGATCGAGGCCATGGTGGCTGATATGCGTAACCGGTTCTGGGTCGCACTGGTTTTCACCATCCCCGTTGTGCTGTATTCGACGCTCGGCCGCGGCCTGCTCAACTTCAGTGCGGATGCTCCGTTCGGGCTCCGTGACGACGTCTTCCAATTGCTGGCCAGCCTGCCTGTCGTTGGCTGGTCATCATGGATCTTCTTCCAAGGTGCCATCGCCGCTCTGCGCCGCAAGACGTTGGACATGATGGTCCTCGTCTCGGTGGCGATCGCAGCGGGCTGGACCTACTCGCTGGTGATCACCCTGACCGGCGGCGGGGAAGTCTTCTACGAGGCAGCCGCGATGCTGGCGGTCTTCGTATTGCTCGGGCACTGGTTCGAGATGCGGGCCCGCGGCGGTGCGACCGATGCGATCCGGACCCTGATGAACCTCACCCCTCCGCTCGCCGTAGTCGTGCGTGACGGCATCGAGCTCGAGATACCAACCGCTGAGGTCGGCGCCGACACTGCGTTGGCCCAGATCGTCAAACTCGTCCAGGAGGCACAGAACTCCAAAGCACCCGGCCAGCGACTGGCTGATCGTGCCGCGTTCTGGTTGGTGCTCGTCGCGCTCATCGGTGGTGGGCTGACGCTGGTCGCCTGGATGGTGTCCGGGGAATCGTTCTCAACCGCGTTGTTGTTCGCCATCACGGTGGTGGTCATCACCTGCCCCGATGCGCTCGGTTTGGCGACCCCGACCGCGATCATGGTTGGAACCGGACTCGGCGCCGAGCGGGGGTGCTGGTGAAGAACGCCGCCGCGCTGGAGGCGTCGGCGTCGATCGACACGGTAGTGATGGACAAGACCGGCACCCTCACCAAAGGTGAGCCCGAGGTCACCGACGTCATTACCGACGGCGCCCTGACAACGAAGTGTTGCGTCTCGTCGCCGCGGTTGAACGCGAGTCAGAACATCCACTCGCTGAAGCGGTCGTCCGCCATGCCGAGGAGGCTGGCGTCGAGCGGCTCGGTGCCACATCGTTTGAGAACATCCCCGGCCACGGGGCAATCGCCACGGTCGACGGCCACGAGGTGGTCATCGGCAACGTGCGCCTCATGACCCGCGAGGGCATCGATCTTGGTGCCCTTGGTCAACGTCGAGATGAGCTCGCCGCGACCGGGCGGACCGCGATCGTTGTCGGCATCGACGGCGCCGCCGCCGCGGTCATCGGCATTGCCGATGCCGCACGCGAAACGTCGCCCGCCGCGGTCGCTGCACTACACGACATGGGCATCGAAGTGGTCATGTTGACCGGCGACAACCAGGCCACGGCCGAACGCATCGCCGCCCAGCTCAACATCGACACCGTCATCGCCGACGTCCTCCCCGAAGACAAAGCAGCCAAGATCGCGGAGCTCCAGCGCGCGGGCAAGAAGGTGGCCATGGTCGGCGATGGCGTCAACGACGCCCCCGCCCTCGCGACCGCCGATCTCGGCATCGCCATAGGCGCCGGCACCGATGTTGCCATCGAAACCGCCGACTTGGTCCTGATGCGCTCGGACCCGCTCGATGTGGCGGTGGCAATCAAGGTCGGCCGCGGGACTCTGCGCAAGATGCATCAGAACCTGGCCTGGGCCGTCGGCTACAACGTGATCGCCCTGCCAATCGCTGCGGGGATCTTCGAGCCAAGCCTCGGCCTGCGGCTCCGACCCGAATGGGCCGCCATTGCCATGTCCGGCTCGAGTTTCATCGTTGCCACCAACGCCCTTCTCCTCAAACGGCTCCACCTGCCGACACCCCCCCCGAAGCAGCCGTAGCTGACCTCGCCGAACCCGGCAAGGTGCCACTGGCCGAGCGCCAGACCACGTGACGCGACCCAACATCGGCGAACTCGCTGCCAACAACAGGGCAACGATCAAGGTCGTCACCGTGATGGCGCTGTGGGCGGGTTGCTTTCCGCTCATCACCACCGGACTGACCCTGGCGCCCCACATCACGTTCGCAGCGATGCGAGCGCTTATCGCCGGTGGCGCCCTCGTCGGTACGGCCCTGGTCTTGCGTCGACCGGTGCCCAAAGGCCGAACCACTTGGCTGCTGCTGTCGGCATCTGGAGTAGGTGCCACCACGCTCGGCTTCCTGGGCATGTTCCACGCGGCCGAGTTCATCGCACCAGGTATGGCGACGGTGATCGCCAACACCCAGCCGCTCCTGGCCGCAGCCCTGGCCTACCTGGTCCTCAACGAGCGACTCGGCGACTCGGCGCCGCGGGCCTCGCATTGGGTTTCGCTGGCATCGCTGTCATCGCAGCACCGGGCTTCACTGGCCAACAGAACAACGACGACTACCTCCTCGGGATCGCCTACGTGCTGCTGGCAGCGGCAGGGATCACGGTCAGCAACGTCGTTCTGAAGCGTCTGGCCGGAACCGTCGATGGGCTCATGGCCGCCGGAGCCCAACTCCTCATCGGCATGGTCCCCCTCACCATCATTGCCGCGGTCACCGAGACACCCAGCGACGTGACCTGGTCTCCCAAATTCGTCATCATCCTGCTCGCCCTCGCCTTGCCCGGGACCGCCATCGTGTACTGGCTGTGGCTCTCGGTCCTCGAAACCCTGACCCTCAGCCGGGCCAATGCCTTCAGCTTCCTCGTCCCGATCTTCGGGCTCTCCCTGGGCATCGCCTTCTACGGTGAAGCCCTCACCGTCTCAGTCGCCGTTGGCGCCTCGTTGGCCTTCCTCGGCATCCTCCTCGTCAACCGCACAACCCCGACCACTTCCCCAATCGTTACCGAACCAGCGCTACAACCATCGCTGGACACAACCGCACCCTGAACGGACTCTGCACCCCATGGACCACCAACCCGAACAACCCCACGACATAACCGGCCCCGAACATGCCGCCCATGGCGAAGTCGCCGGAAGCCTGAGCCTGCCCGGCGCGGTGTCGCTCGGAACCGGCGTCATGATCGGTGCCGGCATCTTCGCGCTCACCGGCCAAGCCGCCGCCCTCGCCGGTGACCTGTTCCCCGTCGCGTTCCTCGTCGCCGCCGTCGTCGCCGCCTTCAGCTCATACTCCTACGTCAAACTCTCCAACGCCTACCCATCCTCAGGCGGGGTCGCCATGTTCCTCAAAGAGGAATACGGACTCGGCACCACAACCGGCGTCTTCGCCTTGTTCATGTACGTCTCCATGGTCATCAACGAGAGCCTCGTCGCCCGCACCTTCGGCGCCTACCTCCTCCAGATCCTCGACCTCGGCTCACCAGCCTTCTGGACCCCAGCCCTCGGCATCGCACTCCTCGTCATAGCGTTCGCCATCAACCTCGCCGGCAACACCTACGTCCAAGCCACCGCCGGACTCATGGCCATCCTCAAAGTCGGAGGCCTCGCCGTATTCGCCGTCATCGGCCTCGCCTACGCCAGCTCAGCCAACTTCACCAACGGCGCCACAACCGGCGGCTCCTCACCCTCCGTCGACGGGTTCCTCGCCGCAGTCGCACTCTCCATCCTCGCCTACAAAGGATTCACCACCATCACCAACAGCGGCGGCGAAATCGTCGACCCCCACCGCAACACCGGCAGAGCCATCGTCATCTCCATCGCCATCTGCTCGGCCATCTACCTCGTACTCGCCGTAGCAGTCGCCGGCAACCTCACCCTCACCGAGATCATCGACGCCGAAAACTTCGCCCTCGCCCGAGCAGCCGAACCAGCTTTCGGCACCGCTGGCCTCTGGTTCACCGTCGCCATCGCCGTCATCGCCACCGCATCCGGCGTCATCGCCAGCGTCTTCGCCGCATCACGCATGCTGGCCATGCTCACCACCATGAACCAAGTCCCCCACCGCCACCTCGCCATGCCCGGCCCCATCCGAGTACACACCATGGTCTACACCATCGCGTTCGCCATGGCCCTCACCGTCCTGTTCGACCTTCGCCGCATCGCCGCCCTCGGCGCAATCTTCTACCTCATCATGGACATCGCCATCCACTGGGGAATCCTGCGCCACCTACGCTCACGCATAGACATCAAACCCGGGATCGTCACCGCCGCTATCGTGCTCGACGTCATCGTACTCATCGCGTTCCTATGGGTCAAAGCATCCGCCGACGCACTCATCCTCTACGTCTCCGCCGCAGCCATCGCCATCATCGTCGGCGCAGAACCGCTCTTCATGCGCTCCCACACCGACGCCGACAGCCACATGGATATGTAGGGTGAAACTGCATCCTTATAGTGCCATTCGCCAGACGAACTTGGGCGAGCTGGCCTCCTCCGGGACTATCCGTGCTTGGCGTGTTCTCCGTGATCGGAGGTCTGAGCATCAAACCAGTCGTGTATTGCTGCAACGAGTCCGCGGTCGGATGCTTCATAGGTCAACGTCGCACCGGCCTGGCTGTCGCTCAGGACGACGACGATGTCGCTGAAGCGTTGTTGGAGGGTCCGTAGGCCAGGCATGTCGGGGCCGTGAATCTGTTCTGGGTCTGAGA
>JBDNHG010000436.1:0-2093 GCA_041688925.1 Acidimicrobiales bacterium
CGCGACGGATCACATGTTGCTGACCTCGGACCTGGCGACTGCTTCGGCGAGCTGGCCTTGCTGGCGCCGCCGAGCGATGGGGGTCATCGCACGGCAAGCATCCGAGCAGAGAGCGATTGCCGCGTCGACACGGTGACCGATCGAGATCTCAACGCCGAGTTGTCACAGCTGCCGAACATCGCACAGGCACTGCGAGAGCTCGGCAAGGCCCACCGTCCATGAGTGCGCAGCGTCGACGGTTCGGTGTGGTGCGGTCAACAGTGGGCTTCTAGTCCCGGCCTCTAGCGCTCAGGTTCGGAAATCGAGGCCATCGAAGTCGCCCGAGTTGCGCCATGCCTCGATGTACTCGAAGTACGCGATCGGCCCATCGGGGTATCCGAGAAAGTTGCGGCGCGCACTCGTGTCGTCGACCTTGCCTTCGTTGTTGTAGTACCCCGGGGTGCAGCTTGGATCGTTGCCAAAGGTGCGGCCGCCGGCTTCGAGCATTTCAACCCACGCACGCTCGGCCTCGGTCGTGACCTCGACCTCGGCGGCATCGCCATCGAGAGCGTGTTGGACGATGGCGGCGATCGTGAGCCCACGTTCGGTCAGGTTGTGCGGGATGTTTGAGATCAGATTCGCGCCCTGGTTGGGTCCGACCACGAACAGGTTCGGAAATCCGTGTACGTGGATGCCATGCATGCTGGTCATGCCATCGGCCCACGCCTGCGACAGCCGCTTGCCGTCACGCCCGACCGTGTCGAACCCGCTGCGCCGTTCATACGATGTGCCGACCTCGAAACCCGACGCATAGACGAGACAGTCAAGTGCGAAGTGTTCGCCCGCGGCGAACACACCCGTGGCATCGATGCGTTCGACTCCCTTGCCGTCGGTGTCGATCAAGTGCACAGAATTGCGATTGAACGAGTCGAGATATTCGTCGTGGAAACAGGGCCGTTTGCAGAGCTGGCGATACCACGGCTTGAGTGCCTCGGCAGTGTCGGGGTCAGCGATCAGAGCATCGACGCGGGCGCGGATCTCGGCCATCTTCTCGTCGTCGCTGTCGTGATAGGCCTTGACCAGACCTGCTTCGGAGAAGTCGCCGTTCTCGATTGCCTTGTCGCGAATGCGCTGCGAGATGTCGGTCCAGCCGTCCTTGACCAGATCCTCGTCGGTGAAACCACCGGTTTGCAGCGTTGTAAAGTTGATCAGCCATTCTTTCTGCCAGCCCGGCTCGAGTGTCGCGAACCATTCAGGATCGGTGTCGTTGTTGTTGCGCACGTCGATCGACGATGGCGTGCGCTGGAAGACATATAGAGCTGTCCGGCGCTCGATGCGAGAGCGGGAATGCACTGCACCGCCGTTGCACCGGTGCCGATGATGCCAACCCTGTTGTCAGCCAGGCCAGTGAGCGGAGCACCGCTGGGATCGCCGCCGGTGTAGTCATAGTCCCACCGGCTGGTGTGAAAGCTGTGACCCTCGTAGGACTCGATGCCGGAGATGCCCGGCAGCTTGGGGCGATGCAGCGGGCCGGTGCCCATCGCAACGAACTTGGCCCGCATCTCGTCGCCCCGGTTGGTGCGGATGATCCACCTTTGTGCGTCTTGATCCCAGGTCAGATTGGTGACCTCGGTCGAGAAGACAGCATTGTCGTAGAGGTCGTAGCGGCGCCCAATACGCTGGCAATGTTCCAAGATCTCAGGCGCCCGCGTGTACTTGCGCGACGGCATGTGGCCGGTCTCTTCGAGCAGCGGCATGTAGATGAATGCTGCGGTGTCGCACATGGCGCCGGGGTACCGATTCCAGTACCAGGTGCCTCCGAAATCGCCACCTTTCTCGATAATGCGCACGTCGTCGACACCAGCCTCCTTGAGCCGGGCGCCGGTGACGAGCCCAGCAAATCCGCCACCGATGAAGACGAACGTCACCTCGTCGGTCAATGGTTCGCGTTCGGCAGCCTCGACATAGGGGTCGTCGAGATAGTGGGCGAACTGGCCGACCGGTTCGATGTATTGCTCGTTGCCATCGTCTCGCAGCCGTTTGACACGTTCGGTTTCGTACTTGGCGCGAAGCGCTTCCTGGTCGAGAATCGAGGTGTCGGTCACGGCATTCAG
>JBDNHG010000437.1:0-14431 GCA_041688925.1 Acidimicrobiales bacterium
AACAACCCGAGGCTACCCGG
The DNA here is from genome assembly GCA_041688925.1 of Acidimicrobiales bacterium. Taxonomy (GTDB): domain Bacteria; phylum Actinomycetota; class Acidimicrobiia; order Acidimicrobiales; family UBA10347; genus UBA10347. The sequence goes on from JBDNHG010000437.1 coordinate 21, forward strand.
TCACCCACCAGCGCAATACTCCCGAACCGGTTGTGTCGAGCTAAAGGAAACTGCGCAGCCGCTCGGTGATGATCTGGTTGGCCTCAGCCATGATGCTGTCGATCAACTCTTGCACCGAGGGGACGTCGTTGATGAGACCGGCAACCATGCCGCACGACCACGCGCCAGCTTCCATGTCGCCCGTCTCCATGACTTTGGGATAGACGCCGGCGACTTCGTCGATGATGTCCTCGAACTTGAGGTCAGCCCCGAGGGCTGTTTCCTTCTCGAGCAAGCGCTCGACCGCGCTGTTGGTTAGCACCCGCTCGGTGTTGCGAAGGGGTCGCATGATCAGTCGAGTATCAAGCTCGCTCGCGGCCACGATTGCTTGCTTCACGTTGTCATGCACCGGTGCTTCTTTGGTGGCGATGAAGCGAGTGCCCATGTTGATGCCGTCAGCACCCATCGCAAGAGCACCAACGAGGCTGCGGCCATCGGCCATACCTCCAGAGGCGACGAAGGGGATGTCGAGCTCATCGGCGGCGCGGGGAAGCAGAATAAAGTTTGGGATGTCGTCTTCACCCGGATGACCGCCACACTCGAAGCCGTCGACTGATACTGCGTCGCAGCCAATCGCTTGCGCCTTCAACGCGTGGCGAACCGCCGTGCACTTGTGGATCACCTTGATGCCGGCGTCGTTGAGCATCGGCAGGTACTGCGCAGGGTTGTTGCCTGCCGTCTCTACGATCTTGACGCCACTGTCGACAATGACCTTGAACAGGCTGGGATAGTCGGGAGGGTTCAGCGAAGGCAGGAAGGTCATGTTGACGCCGAATGGTTTGTCGGTCATCTCCTGACACCGAGCAATTTCAGCCGCAAGCTTTTCTGGCGTTCCCTGCGTGAGGCCGGTGATGATGCCAAGACCGCCGGCGTTGGAGACAGCAGCTGCGAGTTCAGCGAGGCCGACGTAGTGCATGCCACCCTGGATGATCGGGTGTTCAATGCCAAAGAGTTCGGTGATCGGTGTCTTCACGACTTCATCCTCATCTGCATGGTGATGAGCCTATGGTCCAGGCTCGACATAGTTCGAAACCACTCACCTCAACGACAAGGTGGCTGAAGTTCAACAGATGGCTCAGCGACCGCTTGCTTCGAGCGCGAGCGCGACGAGGGCACCCGCGGCCATGAACGGCCCGAACGGAAAACCGCTCTTCCTCCGAGCGCGCCCGATTATCAGCAACAAGATGGCGACCGGGCCAACGATGAAGTACGCCGCGATCACACCGCGGATCAGGGGAACCCAGCCAAAGAAGCCAAGGTGGGCACCAATGATCGGCGCCAGTTTCACATCACCAAAACCCATTCCAGCGGGGTAGATGAGGAACAGCACCAGATAGAAGCCGCCCATGGCAAGAGCTCCCAGAACAGCTCGCAGCAGCGAGATATCTGACCAATCGCTCAACAGCGATAATGCAAGCAATGGCAGGGTGGCCAACGCCGCCGGGCGGGTCAACTTGTCGGGGATACGCAGTTCGCGCAAATCGATCACGATCATCACCGCGAGAAAGATCGCGAATGGCACGATTGCGGTGAGCACCCAGTCAAGGCCGAACGCCCACACCATCAATCCACTGAGAACAACCGCAAGTGGAATCATTGCCAGCTTCGGCACGGGCCACGCGATGTCATCGACGCCACCAGACCCTGTGTCAGGGACGCCCTCGGTCTCGTCGTCGCTTTCGGCATCGGTCTCGCGAGAGCTCTCGTCGCTGCTCATTATTGTCTCGTTGCCGGCGTGCGCGGCCGCATCTGGAGGTTGGCTGTTGTCGTCTCGGGCCTCGTCACCAGTGGAAGGGTCGGCCTCGGCGTCATCGCTCGTCACCGTATGAGTCTTGCGTATAGCGTCGGCGACGCGGTGCAATCTGTCATCGAGCGGCGCGGACCCACCCGTGTCTGGCTCCGTCAAACCACGCTTTGAGTTGGGTGACTGCGGCGGCAACGTCAGCCTTCTGAGTTCACATTAGGTGCGTTCTCGACGGTGTCGGCCGAGGCTTCGAATCGACCCGACTCGTCGAGCGTCGGCTGTTGTGTCGCGTTGTTGTGATCACCAATCATGGTGAGCTCCCCGTCATTGTCCCGTCGCCTCCTCCATCGGCCTCGCCGGCGTTCACTTGAACGCGAGATAGGCGGTCATGCCTATTGCATGTGGGGGTAAAAATCTGGCGTCGTGGCAGGCCAAACAGCCCATCTGCGCCTGGTCGGCTGCGGCGGCTGCCTCCGAACGACGCTGGCAGCGCGCCAGTAGGATCTCGTCCTATGTCGCGGCTGCACCCCATTTTGCACCGCGCCATATGGTGCACACTCCTCGTCGTATCGATGCTGAGTTTTGCCAGTTGTTCGAGCCCGAGCGTCGCCGACGACGTCGACGAGACCACAGTTATCACCGAACTCATCGCGCCGCCACGGCGTTACAGCGCTGCGTGGCTCATCAATACCAGCGCCATCGAACTCGACGAGGAAGTGCCTTCGCCCTTCATCTATCGCGAAGTCGTCGACGATCTGACCGGCACCTATCTGGTCGAGTCGCCCAATCATCTTGCGTTGCAACGTCCCGACGAAGTTGTCTTGTGTGCCGCGGTGTCGCGCGTGCCGCTGAATCCCTATTGCGCTGCGAGCCCCCGAGCAGATGGGGCGCCAAACGTCTTGTCCTATGCGGTGCAGGTGATTCGTCGAGATTGGGCGCCGAGTTCGTTGTATGACCTTGCGAGCTACCGAGAGGTCTCGCTGGTAGCGGCGAGTGATCCCGATGCGTGGGCGAGTCAGATCACGACGGCGCCCGCGGGGTATTCGATCGAGTGTTTTTTGGCGACCGGCGAAACCAGCGCAGCCGCCACCGGATTCGCGATCTGTTTCACCGACGACGACCTACATTTGGTCGCCTCGGTTGACTTGCAGAACGACCTGGTCTTCGAGATCGACCTGTTGTCCTATGAGCGCGTCGGTATCGCCGACGACTTCGAGACCGGGCTCGACGAGTTCATCGAGGAACGCCCCGGGCTGCAAGATCAGCTGCTCGACCTGTACCCCGAGATCCCGGCGCCCCGCCCAACACCTACCCCCGGGTAGCCGGGTAGTCCGCCTTTTTCGCTGGGGCGAAAAACGCTGATTTGGAGTTGTCACCTCGACGGTCCCAGACCGCTTCGCTACCTCCTTCGACCCCGCTAGTCCGCCTTTTTCGCTGGGGCGAAAAACCCGGGGACTCTTGTGCCGCTGGGGGCCTCATCTTTACCGGGCTCAATCACTGGCGATCATGTGGAAGAAGCCACCTCGAGTACCTACCCAGATGCGGTCTTTCCACACCACGGGGGTGCTCTCGATGCAGGCGCCGACGACGGTCGACCACAGCTCTGGTGGTTCCTGGGTGGTGTCGCTGAGGTCGAAGCCATGCAGCAGGCCGCGGCAGTCTCCCTGCACCAGGGTGTCATCGATGACGACGGGCGAGCTCCAAACGGGGCCGGGCAGCCGCAGCGTCCAACGGGTTTCACCGGTGTAACGATCGAGACCCAATACTCGACCGTCGGCGGTCGGAACAATGACGATGTCTCGATACACCGCAGGCGTCGCCCACACCCCGGTGTCGATTCCGCTGCGGGCATCGGCCGACCACACCACTGGTGACTCTGGTTGTCGAGGATCGAGCTTGACCACCTGTCCCAGTGATCGGCTTCGTTCGGTGTCGCGTTCGTATTCGGCCGCGGCATACAAATAGCCTTCGTCGTCGACAACGACGCTGGCGTCGGTGTCATCGCCCATCCAGAAACGAAAAACCCGAACCGGTGTGCCGCCGTCGCGTACCGGTGCGATGTCATAGCCCTGAATCAGGCCACCCGAGTTGGCGAAGTAGACGGTGTCGTCGACGATTGTGACCGAGCTCTCGATCGACACGTTTTTGTCGCCAATGGCCTGCAAGACTTCGTTATCCCATGCGGGTAGCGCTGCGACCAGTTCGGGCGAGACCGTCACCCGGCCGTCGGCGTCGTAGCCACGATTGAGTCGAACCATGTGGAAGTTGGAATTCTCGCCACCGCCGAACATGTAGTCGTCGATGATTGCCGGGGCCCCGTCCCAATCGTCGTTCCACAATCGTTGGTCGACGTCGTAGGCACTCAGGCGCCACAACTCGACGAGCTCACCGCTGTCGAATGACAACACCCGCAAATAGTTGTCACGTGAACCCACATAGATCAGCGGATGCCCGTCGGGATCGACGGTCAACGATCCCTTGATGAGGTCGCCAGTGGGGAACGGAGCCATACGCGGTTCACCAGTGACGGCGTCGAGGACATGCACGTTGCGGTCATAGGCCCCGAACGCAACCCATAGCTCGCCGCCGCGCTCCCACACCGCTGGTTGCCCAGTCCAGCCGGTTCCGCACCACTCGTGCTCACCATCGAGATCGGACGACAATGAACACATCGGCGACCCGGGGTAGCTCCATTGCACCCTCGGGTCAGCAGGCACCGGCCCTTGTCCGTAATAGGTGCGATTCGGCGAGCCGCGAAACGTCAGCACACCCCGCACGGCCTCGCCATATGGCTGGCCGACTTGATCGAGCGGATACCACGGGCCCGTGTCGCCTGTGTTGTCAACGACCGGCGCACTCAATTCAACGGCCGGGCCAAGCGTCGGCATTGGTGCGGGCGGTGTTGTCGCTACCGGTGTGGCAGCCGCATCGACACCTTCGCCTTCGGCGGTTGATGTCGCAGACGTGCAGGCGGCGAGGAACGCAAGAGCAGCCAGAAGTCCCAGAGTGATTGGTGAACGCCTCACCCACGCCGTCTTCGACCTGCCCACGGCACTGCTCCGCTGGATCTGGGGGCGTGCCATGCACCCGTGAAAGTAGCGTAGCGCGCGGCGTTGTGGGACTACGGCAAGCGCGGTTGCATTGGGTTATCGAGCGGGATAAACCCCGGCTCGGTCAAGAGTTCGAGTGGCCGGGGTGCGGTGTCACCGCAGGGATGTCGCTGATTGGAAGCTCGAAGAGTGACGGGTCAGGAGCATTGCTGCGTCCATGGTCGACCAGCAGCGCAGAAGATACCGAACGACCGGCGGCGCGGGCGGTGGCCAGCTGCGGTTCGGCATAGGGCCGCGGCGTGATGGGCAGATTGGTCTGGAGTGCGGCGAACTCTTCGTCGATAGCAGCAGTATCACTCGGCAATTCGATGATCGGAATGATTTCTTCGGCCGTGGCGGCCACCATTGCCTGCACCTCTGGTTGTGAGCCCACAGGGCCTGGCCAGGCCGGATCACGCGCATCGATGAGCTGCCATGCCATTGGCACAACAGTCGCATTGGCGTGTTTGCGGCACAACATGATGCCGCCGGTCGGGTCGGGCTGATCGAGGTCGTAGAGCCACGCCTTGGCATCGGGCGGTGAGAAGGTCAGCAGCGCCACGGCTGTCTTGTCACAATTCATACGTGCGCACTCATCCATTCGGAAAAAAGTACTGCCCGTCTCTGGGCTATTCGCGGATACTCAACACAATTTGTCCCCATTAGCAACATTGTCAACATGCCGGAACCTGCTGTCGAGCAGTCCGGCGGGGGGTAGGTGGCTCGCAAGTCGACGCGCTAGCGTCGCGCCACATGGTCCAGTGGGAAGCGCTCGATGCACTCAGTCATCAGCTCGAGCTCTGCAAGATTGATCCCGATTCATCGGTGGTCGTGATTTTCGACGCACAAGCCAGCCCCGACCGAGTGGCGCTGATCCGAGCCGCGGTCGAGCGAACCGGCGCCGAGGCCATCGAGATTCGTCCGATGCAGACATCGCACCGCGACCAGCGATTGCTGCGCTCCGCCCTCGAGGGCGCCGACATCGTGATCGCCACCAACGCCGGCGCGTTCCCCCTTGATCAAGGCGATCATCAGACGTTGTATCTATGCGACGTCGCGCCGCAAGAGTTCGCCCCCCATGCGAGCTTGCGTCGTCGCGTCACCGCGCTGAGCACGCGACTCGAGGCCGCCGAAACGTTGCTGCTCACCGACGCTCACGGCTCTGAGCTGCACATAAGGCTCTCTGGCGGCGTGGTCGGCTCCGATCACGGCTTGATCGACTCAGAACACACCGTTGCCCATTTCCCTGCTGGCTGGGTTTCGGTGACCCCCGCACGTGCGTCGGTGAATGGTCAACTCGTGGTCATGCCCGGCGATGCCAACCTCGGTGCCGCACGGGTCGTCACGTCACCCGTCGTGTTGCAGATCGTCGACGACCATGTTTCGGCGATCGTCGGCGAGTCGCCCGATGCCGACGTTTTGCGGGCATTGTTCGAGCATCCGAATGAACCAAGTGCGTATGGCGTTGCCGAGCTCAGCCTGGGCATGAACCCCGGCACTAATGCACCACGAGCGTTCGACAGCCGACTGCTCGATCCCGTCATCGCACGTTTGTTTGCTGGTGTCGTCACCGTCTCGTTCGGCGAGAATCTCGTGGCCGACCGCCCGTGTGCGCAACGGGTCACGCTTAGCCTGTCGAGAAGAACCGTGCACCTTGATGGCCTGCCCATCGTCGTCGGCGGACGTCTCGATGGGAACTTTGCTCCGGACGTATACGAGCTATGAGCGAGAACTTTGTCTCGCAATTTGCTGTATCTGGGCACTGTTAGCGGCCGTCGCGCCGCACCGCGTGGTTTTCCGGCTGGACGTGCGCCGCATCTTCGACCAAGATAGTTAGTATTCCACCCGTCTTTGGCGGGGTCCAACCCCCTACCAGACGTCGCTTACACCACCACGCCTGAGTCGAGCAGCAACCAACCCTGCTCGCACCCCCCGTATGAGCCCTCAAGATCTGGCCAAACACAGCGAACCAATTTCGCTCACCGAGCGCCGCTCGGCCGAGCAATTTCAGCGACGACTCGCGGCTGCAGTGGCAGGTGAGCAGTGGGCTTTCACCGAGCTATACGAAACCTACGCTCGGCGACTCAAAGCATTTGCGATGAGCCGACGTGCAGCCGATGCCGATGGCGTTGCCAATGACGTGATGCTGCGGGTGTTCCAGAACCTTGCAACGTTCGAGGGTTCCGAAGCCAAGTTCGTGTCGTGGATCTTCACTATTGCCCGCAATCGACTCATCGACCTCCATCGCGCCGCGCAACGACGGCCCCAACTCGTCGACGAGGAACCAGCGCTCGATGCAGGTTCGACCCCGTCGGCCGAAGAGACGGCCGTTGACCGCTTAGGCGGCAGCGATGTGCTGTCATTGCTCGACGAACTGACCGACGATCAACGCGACGTAATCGTCATGCGCATGATCAATGACCAGAGCCTGGAGGCCGTCAGCGAGGTACTCGGCAAACCAGTTACGGCCGTCAAAGCGCTGCAAAGACGGGCCCTCAAACAGCTGCAAAAGAAAATTCTTGCTCGAGGGGTCTCCCAATGAACAACCACGACGTTCACCTGGATGAAATGGACGATCTGACGCCAGAGGAGCTCGAGTACCTACTTGAGCACTCCGACGAACCTGACACCCACCCAGTTGCGGTCGTGTTTGCTGACCTCAGGTCGGCACTGCAATCGGTCGAGGCTCCCGCCCCGGGTCCAGCGTTTGCCGAATTCCTCGGGGCGTCTGCATCGTCTGTGACTTCAGCATCCAGCCAGGAACGCGAAGTCTCACGGGTGGCGGCGGTTAGCTCCTTACGCCGCCACCCGTCAACTACGAAGCGGAACCGCAAGGCCCGCAGATCAGTGGCCGCAATCGCCGCCACGACCACCGGCAAGATCCTGTTGGGCACGACTGCGGCTGCCGCCGCCTTTGGTGCAGCGCAGGCAACCGGCGTTGTCGATGTCACCCCCAACAATCCAGCTATCGAGGTTGTTTCCTCTGCTGCGGCCGACACCTTGGCCACACCCGAGAACCAATTTCGAGTCGATGCAGCAGACGCGGGCACACTTGGCGTGTATGTAGAAGATGGCCAAGTACGACTCGCCGACATTTCCTCCGCCGATGGCTGGAACGGCCGCCTCAAGGCCGATTCCGACAGTGAAGTATTGATCTCATTCGAGAACTCTGACGATGGCCGTCAGGCGACTGTGCTGCTCACGATCGCCCAACTTGATCCCGAGCGCAGTGAACTGGTTGACATCACGTCCTTTGTGACGGTCCAAGTCACCCAGGAAGACGGCACCGTTAGCACTTCGTGGTTCGGCAGCGATGGCATCGCATTGCGCAACATCAGCGAAATCGCCGAGCTCGTGATTTCCCCCGACCTCGACACCACGCTCGACCTCGGGCTTGGCGACCTCGGACTTGGCGACCTCGGGCTTGGCGACGACGAAATAAACGTTGATGGCGACGTCAACATTGGCCCCGACGTCGGGGTCGACGCCCGTGTGCAACTCGACACCGACACAAGAATCGACGCCGACGTTCAGATCGACACCGATACAGGCGTTCAGATCAGCGGCGACCCCAACGCTGACCTCGGCATCGGACTCGGAACCGATGCCGAGGTTCAGCTAGACACCAATGGCGTGCAGACCCAGACCGACACCAATGGCGTGCAGACCCAGACCGACACCAGCGCAAACGTCGATCTTGGAACCGGTCTCAGCAGCGATGCTGACGTCTCTGTCGATGCAGACCTCGACGTGGACTTGGGCACCGACGACGGACTCGACCTCAACACAGACCTCGATGCAGACCTCGACGTGGGTTTGGGCACCGACGACGGACTCGACCTCAACACAGACCTCGACACCAACCTTGATGTTGATCTCGGCGGAGACAGCAACGCAGACCCCGACCTTGATGTTGATGTTGATCTCACTACCGATGATGGCCTCGATGCTGACCTCAACCTCGACCTCGGCAGCCTGTTCGGCAACTGACCAACTTCTCCGGGCGCCAGACAGTCTGCAAGAACACAACCGCTCGCAGCGCGGCATGAAGTTCACAGATAGATCTCTGGAGCGAAACGCCACCGGCAGCCCACGCAATAGAGTCAACGCATGACTGAATGCCCCGCAGTAGATGGTTCGAGCCCCCGGAAGACTTCGTTCAGCGAAGCCCCACCAATGTGTATCGACCCCGAAAAGACCTATATCGCAACGATGAAAACGTCGATGGGTGACCTCACCATCGCTCTCTATCCCGACGTTGCTCCCAAGACGGTGAACAACTTCGTCACGCTGGCTCGTTACCACTACTACGACGGCCTGGTTTTCCACCGCGTCATCCAAGGCTTCATGTGCCAGGGTGGCTGTCCACAAGGCAGCGGCACGGGTGGTCCCGGCTACAAGTTCGCCGACGAACTGCCAAAACCGGGCAGCTACAAGATTGGCTCGCTCGCTATGGCCAACGCTGGCCCGGACACCAACGGCAGCCAATTCTTCATCGTCAGCGGCGCAAGCGGCGTGGGCCTCCCCCCGCAGTACTCGCTGTTCGGCCAGGTCGTTGGTGGCCTCGAGTTGGTCACCGAAATGCACGGCGTGCCGACCGCAGCCGGCGATCGTCCACTCACCGATCTGGTGATCGAAAGTGTCACCATCGCCGAGAGCTAACTCGTAGCAGCGGGCTTGCCGATCGCCGGCAGGCTCGCCCCGCTGCACCTGCGTTCCCCCAGCAGTTCAGCAAGATCGATAGTGCGTGCTCCCGTGTGCAGCACGCATCCTGGGGGTGTATACGGCGCTAGCTGTCGTCGGCGGCCGGTGGCGGAATCAGCAATACCTGACCCACCTGAATGTTGTTGCCACCGTTATCGAGTCCGTTCGCTGCGACAATCTGTTGAATGCTCACGTTGTACAACGAGGCAATAGACGAGATGAAGTCGCCTGCGACTACCTCGTGTTCGAGCGGCGGGTCACCGGGTTGTCTGGTCGACGCCACCGGTGTCACACGTGGACGCAGCTCAGATGCGTCGATTCCCGAACCCCATGGCGGGATAGTCAGCAGCTCGTTCACCTGCAGGTTTGCCGGATCGACCTCGGGATTTGCCTCGAGCAATGCGGCGAGACTGACCGTCCAGGTCCTCGAGATTACGCCCAACGTGTCACCCGGCTCGACGACATAAGGAACGGTCACACCGTCGGGACGATCGGGGCCGGCGCTCTCGAGCACGGTGTTGTTTGTTCCCGCGCCAGGAATGAGTAGTTGCTCGCCTGCAATGATCAGATTGGGGTCCATCTGGGGGTTTGCTCGGATGATCACGTCGACGGTCACGTTGAACTTCGACGCAATCGAGGCCAACCGGTCTCCCGTTTCGACCGTGTGATAGAAGGGTTCTTCGCCGCTCTGGGCGATGTCGATCTCTGGGCTCACAACCGGCGCTGCGGTCATGGTCGGCAGCGGGGTCGGTGACTCTTCCTGCGCCGTCTCGGGCTGCTCAGAACCAAAACAGCCGCCAAGATAGAGGACGAATGCGAGCGTGAGCACGAGCAGGACCGGCACCGCTCGGTTCTGACGAATCACTGGGGCTTCACCGCCACGTGGCCGCAGAAAACGCCAGCGCGCGGCCACCCACAAGGGCAGCTGATGTAGTGCGGCTGGGTTTGGGGCATGGGTGATCGCTCACTCGTCGGAAGTTCAGTAGGACTGAACACCGCCAGAGTAGTGCCGCGATCACCGCCATGGCGGGCACGTGGACCAGTAGGAATGACCGCTCGGCTACAGGAATGCAGCGACAATTGGCAAGAGCATGGCCAACACCAAGAGTCCGGCCACGATCTGGACCCAGAAACGGCGCCGGTCGCGCTGCTTTTCTGCCCAGCTCTGGGGGGCCGCTCGCTGCACCGGTGCCTTGGTTACTCGCGACGACGGGCGTCGCTGTGAAGGGTCAGGTGCGTTTCGAGCCACGTGTTGATCGTAGCGAGCGTGGTGCCTTGGTAGGTGTCGCCGGGTGATCGTCGACCCAACCGCCCGTGCACTCGTCGATCGCGTCGTATAAATCGTCGACGGGATCGCTGAGGTCGTCGAAGGTATTGGTCGTATCGAGATGTTCGATGACTCGAATGAGCGCTGTTGCGCATCGTGTGGGCACCTGGAGTCTGCGATTGCCGCACCAGGCAACAACATCGACGAACATCAGCTGCCAGATCGCTGCTGATGAGAACGCTCGGATCGGAGCGCCGCTTGTTGCCTGTTTAGTGGCCAGGACGACGCGTAACGCATCAGCGTCGACCGATCGCTGCGATGCAAGCGCCGCCTGCAGCACCTCGCGATACAGCTCACGAGCCTTGCCCTGGAGCGGTGTGCTTGTGCGATAGCGCAGATCACGAGACTCGGCAGAGCCGGTCGATGAGACGAGACGCAACGCGTGATGTGGTGGGTCGAGATCGAGAACCGTCATGCAGACCACTCTGACAGGGGGGTAGGACATTGAGTCTGCCCTCCTGGTCTGGGAGGGTGTGGATGGTGCTTTGGTTAGCTGGTCTGACCCAGGGTCTGACTGACCGTTTGTGTCTTTGGATTGATCCGTCGACCCGCTGATCGAAGTGCTGTTCACGCCAACCGGTCGGACGAACGTGACCTAATAGGAGCTTGGTACAGCCTCTTCAATGTCTTGTCCATCGTTCCGGCCGGCGTGGTGTCCCAACCGATTGCAGCAAGGACAAGCAACATGATGGCCCAAAGAAAACGAATTGTCACTGGTGGTGTTGACACGCATCTCGATGTGCATGTCGCCGCGGTGATTGATGAAGTGAGGTGTGCTGAGTTAAACGCGGAGATTGGATTTTTATGAAACCTAGTCATGACGGGTTTTGGGGGTTGTGGTTGTTGGTGGTTTTTCGATTGTAGATCAGTCGTTGTTGACGGGCCCGGGCTAGGCCGTCGGTGCGGCCTTGGCGGATCGATTCACCTCGGCCGTGGTGTTCGTCATCGCGGGTGACATAGCCGATGCCTTGGTGCAGCCTGTTCCCCCGTCCTCGTCCACAACGGTGATCATCATGAACGACTCGGTCGCTGACGCCGTCTGGCTCGCAGCGATGAGGCTGAGCTCAGCGACAATCTTGCTGTCGTTGTCTGAGCGGCTGTCGAAGCTGACCGTCACCTTGTTGTCGCTGTCTGACTTATAAGCAGACCGTTCCAGTCATCGGCTGCAGAGATGTCGCTGAGTCGGAGTTCGCCGTTCTTGACCCAGACACCGAGTGAGCCGGCATCTTGTACATCGACGCGGACCTCACCGTTGTCTGATCCGACACCGGCATCAATATTGACCGCCGACTTGCCGACTGAGGACAGAATGTCGACCGCTCCGGTGACTTGTGCGCCACCGAGCACGACCGCTGTTGCAGCCGAACCAAGCAGAATTTTTCCGCCAACGGTCGCCGTGAACGTCGCTAGTGAAATGGACATGGTTACTCCTTCTCGTTTTCGATTTGTATGGCTGGCGTCGGGGCCAGGTCGCTCGAAGAAATCTCGAACCCAACTGGGAAATCCAGGCGGGTCAAAGAACCCAAGGTCAAGAGGAATCTGCGGGAGATTGCAACCCGAGACGTAGCTGCGGTAAAAGACACCATTGAGAGGCCGCTCGTCGCTGGAGCGACGGGTCGGTCTGTCGTTTCGAAGAGATCGCTGAGATTCTCTAGTCGGAGTCTGTTCATCACACCTGGGTAAACGTCGGGACATCGGGTTATGAGACTACTTTATTAAAATTATTATGAAAATATCTATAAATGTGGGCCGAAGCGCCCAGTTGGAGCGAGCCATCAATCGCCAGATTCCACACGGTCATGCGGTTCTGGCCGAATTTGTGGTCGCCTCCCCTCGTCCATTTCGGGGGCGTCGGCCTGCGACATCACTACAGTGCGGCGAGAGATTTGATCGGGAGGATCACGTGGAGATCACAAAAGTTGCCATCATTGGAGGTGGCACGATGGGTTCAGGAATCGCCGAGGTCTGTGCCAAGGCCGGCCTCGACACCATCGTCATGGAAGCCGACGCCGCCGCCGCCGAGGCAGCTCAAATGCGCGTCCACGGGTCGATGGAGAAGGCGGTCGCACGCGGCCGCATCACCCAAGAGGACAGCGACGCAACAACAGCTCGACTGAGCTACACAACCAACATCAACGCGCTTGGCGATCGTGATCTGGTGATCGAAGCAATCATCGAAAACGAGGCGATCAAGCTCGACCTTTTCAAGCGACTCGACGAGGCCACGCCGGAACACTGCATATTGGCGTCCAACACGTCGTCGATCCCGATCATCAACCTGGGCACAGCCACCCGTCGCCCCGGCCGCGTGCTGGGGCTGCACTTCTTCAATCCGGCCACCGTGCAGAAGTTGTGCGAAATCGTGCCGTCAATCGCTACCGATCCAGCGGTGGTGGCGTCGTGTGAAGCGTTCGCCCAGAACACACTTGGCAAAAAAACCATCAAGAGCAGGGACCGGGCGGGCTTTATCGTCAACCGATTGCTCGTGCCCTATCTCCTGCAAGCGATTTCGCTACTCGACACCGGTCAGGTGACGCGCGAAGACATCGACAACGGCATGATCTTCGGGTGCGCCCATCCCATGGGTCCGCTCACCTTGTGCGATTTGATTGGCCTCGACACGATCAAATCGGTGGCCGACGTGCTCTACGAAGAGTTCAAGGTACCTGCCTACGCCCCACCGCCACGGCTCAAGCGAATGGTCGCCGGCGGCTTCCTCGGCCGCAAATCTGGCGCCGGCTTCTACGAGTACTGACCCTCACCCCACGCAGTAGGCAGGAGCCCCCTACTCCCCCACAAAACCGAATGATCTATGGTGCGACGCCACAACGACGAGCGCAGGGTGAGGTGGGGTAGGTGAGCGCCGCGATGGTCGACCGCCATAAGCAGCTGTCAACCAGGCGACCTTCCGGCGGTTGGTCGCTAGCCACCTGCCCCGCCTCGCCCGAAGCGGGAAACTGACCGGGCGTCAAGCCAAAAATGGATCATGGCCGACGGCCACCCCCCAGCAGCCGCCGACCATGAGAAACTCCCAAACGGGTCGACTGATAGTGACCTTAGCCACATTCCGACAAAATCCAGCCTTTGTGGTCTACGATCCGTCGATCAACCCACTAGGCGGTCGGCGTCGGCCACCGCTGGCGAGTATCGCACTGTGCGTGGGGTGGCTTCGTCGACCATTGATGAATCGCCGCACGACCAGCACTCGTCGTCGAAGCAGCCGCGCCATGTGACATCACATGAGGCGCACACCATTTTGGTCGTACGTGGGGGGTCGCTCAGTCTCTGCACCGGCATTCGAGCCACAATATGGACATCACCATGGCCCAACGCGGATAGTCGCCAGAGTTTCCACTATTGCCGACGTGGGTTTCGTCAGAAAATGTCGCCTTGAACATAGGCCGCGGCGTCGGGATAGCGATCACAGATCGAGCCGATCCGAGCGACGACCGCAGCTGTCTGACTTTGGGCACGGCCGGCGAGGTCGAGTGGTTCACCAAGCAACGCC
>JBDNHG010000438.1:0-4594 GCA_041688925.1 Acidimicrobiales bacterium
TCCTCGCCGCCGGCGATAACGATCCAACCAACGATGCTGGTGTGACGCCACTGCCAATCCCTGTCGGCTCGATCTCCGATCTCGTCTTCGACGATCTGAACGGCAACGGTATTCAGGATGCTGGCGAGCCTGGCCTCGAGGATGTCACGGTGACATTGCTCGATGGCAATGGTGATGTGATTGCGGGCATTGGTCCAGTAGTGACCAACGCCGACGGCAACTACATCTTTGGTGACCTGCCTGCAGGCGACTACATCATTGTCTTCACTGCACCTGATGGCCGTGAGTTCTCGCCGCAGGGCGCCGGTGACGGCACCAATGATTCTGACGCCGCACCTGATGGCCGCACCCCAGTCATCACGCTTGGTGTTGGCGAAGACAACGTCGACGTCGACGCCGGTATTGCACCGCTGCCAGCCGCAATTGGTTTGGCCAAGGCACTGACCGCCGGACCGACGCGTGACGCCGACAGCAACTACGGCATCGAATTCAGCTTCGTCATCGAGAACCTCGGTGAAGTTGCGCTGACCAACGTTGGTATCACCGACGACTTCGACACCGTCTTCGGTGGCGCAACGGTCGAAGGCCCGACACCGCTGAGTGGCACCTGTGACGCCGCCGCAGCGTTCAACGGCACCGCTTCACTCGACGTCGGCGAAAGCTGTACGGCAGTGTGGTTCGTAACCGTGAGCGGTCTCACCCCAGGCGAGACCTACAACAACACCGCAGTCGCAACCGGCACCACGCCGAACGACGAGCAAGTGACCGATACATCTGACGATGGCACGGTCACCGACGGTGATGGCGACGGCGATGCCGACGAGCCGGGCGAAAATGACCCGACTCCTGTCGTCGTCTCCTCTATCGACAAGGCAACCATCGGCGACAAGGTCTTCCTTGACGCCAATGGTGATGGCATCCAGGATCCGGGCGAAGCACCGGTTGCCGGTGTCATCGTCCAGATTCGCAAGCCCGATGGGTCTGGTCTCATCACTCGGACCACCGACGACGACGGTCTCTGGACCGCCGAAGTCGACCCAGGTGAATGGGTTGTCGCTGTTGTGTTGCCAGAGGGCCATGCCTTCTCGCCACAAGGCACAGGCGACAACGAAGCGGTCGACAGCAACGTCGATCCCGAGAGCGGCCTGACAGCGACCATCACGGTGGCTGCCGGCGATGTCAACCTGACGATCGATGCTGGTCTCGTGCCGCTGGGCTCGCTAGGCAACCGCGTGTTCCTTGACGAGAACAGCGACGGCATCCAAGATGCCTCCGAACCGTCGGTGCCAGGTGCGACCGTCAAGCTGTACACGGCAAATGCCGATGGCACCAAGGGCACACTTGTCGAAACACAAGTGACCCCCGCCGACGGCACGTACCTGTTCAGCAACCTTCCCGCAGGTGGCTACATCGTTGTCGTGACACCACCAGCTGGATTCATTGTTGGACCACAAGATGCAGGCGCTGACGACGAAGTCGACAACGACATCTCACCAATAACTGGCGAGAGCGACGTTATCTTCGTCAGAATCGGTCAGAACCTCACCACGGTTGACGCTGGTGTGGTTCCCGCACCAGTGACGCCACCTCCGGTTACGCCACTGCCTCCGACGAGCCCACAGCTCGAGTATCCCTCGATCACGAACGCACCTGGTCCAGCACCGGCACCGCCAGCAGCACCGGTTACTCCGGTGCCGCCACTGGCCCTCACTGGGTCGAACAGCAATGTGCTCGTGACCTTGGCAATCGCCATGATGGCCGTGGGTGGCACGCTGCTGATCGGTGCTCGCCGCGAACGCGACCTCGAGTAATTTGGCCAGCGACGACAGCAACTGACGGCTCCGGCCAGACACAAGATGATTGAACGGCCCCGAGGCACACCTCGGGGCCGTTCTCATTTCCCTGTCCAATTGGTGTGCGGCACGAAATCGCGCGGTATTCGGCGTCCAAAAACCGGTAAGGTTGTCGAGTAACGGCAGCAACTGAAAGCGAGCCAGCCGTGCCAGCGACCGTGGTCGTCGGTACCCAATGGGGCGATGAAGGCAAGGGCAAGGTCACCGACCTCCTGGCCAAAGAAGTGCAATGCGTGGTCCGCTACCAGGGTGGCCACAACGCTGGCCACACGTTGGTCGTCGATGGCGAGTCATTCGCACTTCAGCTCATCCCAAGTGGTGTCTTGTATCCCCACCTCACGCCGATCATCGGTAACGGTGTTGTTGTAGATCCAATCGTGCTGTTGCGCGAGATGGACATGTTGACCGCCCGTGGCGTCGACGTGTCCAAGCTACGGGTCTCCGCGAACGCCCACCTGATCCTGCCGTATCACCAGATGCTCGATGTCGTCTTCGAACGACACCTCGGAAAGAACAAGCTCGGCACGACAAAACGAGGCATCGGTCCTGCCTACGCAGACAAGGCATCTCGTGTTGGCCTTCGTGTCCAAGATCTCTTCGACGAGTCGATCTTCCGAGCCAAGCTCGAAGTTGTACTGCACGAGAAGAACCCGTTGCTCGCCAAGGTCTACAACAAGCTTGGTTACGACGTCGACGAGCTGGTCAAGACCTACATCGACGAGTGTGCGCCCCGGCTCAAGTCACACATGGCCGACACCGTCGATCTCGTGCACACCGTGCTCGAAGACGGCGGCAATGTGCTCTTCGAAGGAGCCCAGGCGACGTTCCTCGACCTCGACCACGGCACCTATCCCTTCGTTACGTCCTCGAACCCAACAGCCGGCGGTGCTTGCACGGGTGCAGGCGTTGGCCCCCGCCACATCAACCGGGTCATCGGTGTCGCCAAGGCGTACCTGACTCGTGTTGGCTCTGGCCCGTTCCCGTCCGAGCTCTTCGATTCTGTCGGCGAACATCTTGTCGATGTCGGCCACGAATACGGCACGAACACCGGTCGGCGTCGCCGCACCGGCTGGATTGACTCGGTCATGCTGCGCCATGCAGTACGCGTCAACTCGTTGTCTGAGATCGCGTTGACCAAACTCGATGTGCTCGACCAACTCGATACCGTCAAGATCTGCGTGGCCTACGACGTCAACGGTGTTCGTCACGAGAAGTTGCCGTTCCATCAGAGCGACTTCCACGACGCGAAACCGATCTACAAAGAGATGCCCGGCTGGAAAACCGATCTGACGGCTTTCACCGAACGCGAGCAACTTCCTCAGAATGCGCTCGACTATCTGTTAGCGCTCGAAGAGAGCATTGGTGTGCCGATCACCATCTTGGGCGTAGGCCCAGGCCGCAAGCAGATCGTGCACTTCAGCAGCGCTCCCTGATCCCGAGGTACCAACCATGCTCGAACCAGTAGAGCGCGAACCAGTAGCGCGCGAACCACTCGAGAACGTGCTCGCGGCGCGATATGCGTCCGATGCCATGGTTGCCATTTGGTCGCGTTCGGGCAAGATCGTGCTCGAACGCGAGCTGTGGATAGCGGTGCTACAGGCGCAACACGACCTGGGCCTCAGCGTGCCACCCGGCACGATAGAGGCCTATGAGGCCGTCGTCGACCAGGTCGACCTCGAGTCGATCGACGCCCGCGATCGGGTGTTACGCCACGACGTCAAAGCCCGCATCGAAGAGTTCTCGGCGCTCGCAGGTCATGAACACATCCACAAGGGAATGACGTCTCGCGACTTGACCGAAAACGTCGAGCAGCTACAGATACGCCGCAGCCTCGAATTGGTACGTGACCGGGCGGTTGCCGTGTTGCGGCGCATGGCCGCGCTGGCCATCGAACATGGCGATCTGGCGATCGTCGGGCGGTCGCACAATGTGCCGGCGCAGGTAACCACACTGGGCAAACGCATCGCTTCGGCAGCCGAGGAGCTCATCGTTGCCTTTCTGCGCCTCGAAAGCCTGCTTGCCGGATACCCGCTGCGGGGCATGAAAGGCCCGGTTGGCACGCAACAAGATTTATACGACTTGTTCGAGGGCGATGCCGACAAGGTCGGTGAGCTCGAATCTCGGATCGCCGACCACCTCGGCTTCTCGGCAACCTTCGACAGCGTGGGGCAGGTATATCCGCGGTCACTCGACTTCGACGTCGTCTCGTCGCTGGTCCAACTGGCGTCGGGCCCATCAAACCTCGCCACGACCTTTCGGCTCATGGCCGGCGAGAATCTGGTCACCGAAGGGTTTGCTCCCGGCCAGGTCGGATCATCGGCCATGCCCCACAAGATGAACGCTCGGTCCTGCGAACGGGTCAATGGATTCGTGTCCATCCTGCGTGGCCACCTGACGATGGTGTCTGGCCTTGTCGGCAATCAGTGGAACGAGGGTGATGTGAGCTGTTCGGTGGTGCGCCGCGTCGCTCTACCCGATGCGTTCCTGGCCATCGACGGACTGTTCGAGACATTCCTGAGCGTGCTCGAAGGATTCGGCGCGTTCCCTGCGGTCGCCGATCGTGAACTCGCCAATTACCTGCCCTTCGTTGCGACGACACGCGTGCTCATGGCTGCCGTAAAGGCGGGCGCAGGCCGAGAAACAGCACATGAAGTCATCAAAGAGCATGCCGTTGCCACGGCGCTCGATATTCGAGAGGCCGATGCCGACTTCGAACCGCTTGTCAGTCGTTTGGCACGAGA
>JBDNHG010000439.1:0-2116 GCA_041688925.1 Acidimicrobiales bacterium
CGTACTTGACGTACGACGTGCTGCAACGTCGGCTGCGTGACCGCGGCCACGAGACCCGCTGCGTGCGCAATTACACCGATGTCGATGACGACATTCTGCGCAAGGCGCGCGAACTCGGCGTGCATTATCTCGATCTAGCCGCAAGCCAGATCGCCGTGTTCGATCGTGACATGACGGCGCTCGGGCTGATCGAGCCGTACAGCGCACCCCGTGCGACCTCGGCGATTGCCGACATCCGCAAGCTGATCGGCCAGGTGCTCGACAACGGTCATGCGTATCAGGCGGGTGGCGCCGTGTACTTCAGCGTGAGCAGTTTCGACGGCTTCGGCAGCGTCAGCGGCTATGACCGCGACACGATGCTTGCGCTCGCCGCCGAACACGGAGGCAATCCCGACGATCCAAACAAGCGAGATCCGCTCGACTTCATCTTGTGGCAGCCATCGGCGGCTGACGAGCCGGCATGGGATTCACTCTGGGGACCGGGCCGGCCCGGATGGCACATCGAGTGTTCGGCGTTGTCCATGCGCGAGCTCGATAGCCCAACCATCGATCTCCACGGGGGCGGCAGCGATCTCGTGTTCCCGCATCACGAATGTGAGTCGGCACAGAGCGAAGCCGCGTCGGGCGAACCATTCGTCAAACACTGGATGCATCAGGCGATGGTGCGTATGGACGGCGAGAAGATGAGCAAGTCGCTCGGCAACCTCGTGTTCGTACACGACCTGCTCGATGAAGGATACGAAGCTGGCGCTATTCGGCTGGCCGTTCTTGGTCATCACTACCATGAAGAATGGTCGTGGAACGACACGTTGATGCCCGACGCAGCGAAGCGTCTGGCACGATGGAAAGCCGCAGGCAACGGGGCGGCAGCGCTCGACCAGGTGCGCGCAGCGCTCGACGATGATCTCGACACACCAACCGCGGTCGCAGCGATCGATACCGCGGCCGAGACCGGCGGCGTATCTGAGGCGGCAGCGCTGCTTGGTGTTTTCTTCGACTAGCTGGGTGCGGAAAAAGAGCGCGCTGATGTGGTTCTCGAAGAGTCGCTCGGCGAGCGTCGCACCGCCACCGACCTCCTCAACGGCTGAATAAATTGTGAGCGAGACGTGCCTCTTCGGCGCATCTGGCGCTGACGAAGCCTGGTGGCCGAAGCAAAATGGGGCTGGCCGGTCGGGGAGCAAGGGTAGGCTCGACGGCTATGTCGAGCATTGTTGTTCAGCTTCCTGACGGGTCCGAGCGAGAGCTTCCCGAGGGGGCCACTGCCGCCGACCTGGCTGCCGATATCGGTCCGGGTCTCGCGAAAGCCGCGCTGATTGCGACGGTCGATGGCGAACAACGTGACCTGAACACTGAGCTGACCGCCGGTGCCACGGTGGCGCTCATCACCGAACAATCGCCCGAGGGCCTCGAGACGATCCGCCACTCGACGTCACATGTGCTCGCGCAAGCGGTGCTCGAAATCTGGCCCGGGGCGACCTTTGCCATCGGCCCGGCAATCGAAAACGGCTTCTATTACGACTTCGAACTTCCTGACGGCAAAACGTTCAGCGACGAAGACCTCGAACGCATCGACGCCAAGATGCGCGACATCATCGCCGCTGATCAGCCGTTCATCCGAGGCGAGGTCAGCGCGGCCGAGGGCCTCGAGTTGTTCGCCGATCACAAGTACAAGCGCGAAACAATCGAACGTGTCACCGGCGCCGAAGACGCTGAACTCGCCACCGAGGTCAGTGCCGACGGCACCGTGAGCTTCTATCGCAACAGCGACAGCTTCGTCGATCTGTGCCTCGGCCCTCACGTGCCGAGCACCGGACGTCTTGGCTACTTCAAGCTCATGTCGGTCGCCGGCGCCTACTGGCGGGGCCGCGAAAACGAACCGATGCTGCAGCGCATCTATGGCACCGCGTGGTCGACGAAGAAGGAACTCAAGCAACACCTGCATCGTCTCGAAGAAGCCGCCAAGCGTGATCACCGCAAGCTGGCAAACGAACTCGATCTCGTGTCATGGCCAAGCGAGCTCGGCCCCGGCCTGGCCGTGTGGCATCCCAAGGGTGCGATCGTCCGCAAGGTGATCGAGGACTACAGCCGCGACCGCCACGAGAACGGCGGTTACGAG
>JBDNHG010000440.1:0-3178 GCA_041688925.1 Acidimicrobiales bacterium
CGCACGGGTCGACCTGGGGTCGCCATCACATGCCGTTCAGCAGCGACGAGCCCATCACCTGCGCCGGCGTCTACGTCGAACCGGGCGACATCATCGTCGGTGATGGCGAAGGTGCCGTTGTTATCCCCCACGCGCTTGTCGAAGAAGTTGCCAACGACGCCGTCGATCAAGAGCACCGCGAGAACTTCGCCATCGAACGCGTCAGGGCCGGCGAGTCAGTCGTTGGCCTGTTCCCGCTGACCGACGAGCGCCGGGCAGAGTTCGACGCATGGTCAGCACAGCAGCAACAAGACTGACCCAAAGGCCGGGCCGGGCCGGGCCGGGCCGGGCCGGGCCGGGCCTATTTCAGGCGGCCTCGACATACGCGGTGAACACGCACGAGATCGAGGGCTTATCGCCCGACGTCGGCACCTTGAGCGTGTGCCTCGATGGTCGTGATTCGGGATCGGGAAACTTCTCGACCCAGTGCACGTTCACCGCGTCCTTGGCTGCGCCCGGATCTCCCGTGAAGAACGTGATCTTGATCATGTCGTCCCACGTCGCTCCGCCGGCGGTGAGCACGTTGCCCATGTGCAAGAACAGATTGGTGACCATCTCTTCGAGCGTGTCGGGCATCTCACGGACGCCATCGTTGAATGCCGGGATGATTCCCGACTCGATCAGCGGCCCGATTCTGGTCGCTGCCGGAATCGGGTTCAGATGACGGAAGCTGTCGATTTCGATTGAAACGCGTGGCATCGACCAGACACTACAAGCGATGCAGCGGGCCATGGGCGTATGAGCCCGTGATCCGGAGGCCATACAGCAGGCCGTGGGCGTATGAGCCCGCGCCACGGCGGCGATCGCTGACTGTCGCCGTGAAATCAGGCGATCAGTGCACTGCGGTCGCTTACATCGGCGCCGAGCTGTTGGAACCAGGCGACGAGGTCGGCGACCGACATGCCGTCGCGCTCTTTGCCTTCGACGTCGAAGAGCGTCTTGCCGCGGTGCAACATGAGCGTGCGGTCGCCGGTGTCTACGGCATGTTGCATGTTGTGGGTGATCATCAGGGTTGTCAGGTCTGATTCTTCGACGAGTTCGGTCGTGATTTCCATGACTCGGGCCGCCGCCGCCGGATCAAGCGCCGCGGTGTGTTCGTCGAGCACCAGCAGCTCAGGGTCACCAATCGCCGCCATCAAGAGTGCAAGCGCCTGACGTTGGCCACCAGACAGGCCACCGACGATTGCATCGAGGCGGTCCTCGAGGCCCATTCCGAGTCGCGCCAGTTGCTCGCGATAGAACGCATCACGGCCTCGGCGAACGCCTCGCAGCCGACGGCCACGAGAACGCGACTCGGCGAGCGTGAGGTTGTCTTCGATGGTCATCGGCGCCGCGGTACCAGCGATTGGGTCTTGAAACACCCGGCCGATACGGCGAGCCCGGTGGTGCTCGGGCCAGTCGGTGATATCGGTGCCGTCGAGCACTACGGCTCCGTGATCGGGCGTGAAGCGGCCGCAGACCAGGTTGAGCAGCGTTGACTTGCCGGCACCATTTGATCCAACGATCACGAGGTGTTGGCCCTGCGGAATCGCCAAGCTGATCTCGGTCAGCGCCCGAACCTCGTTGTGTTGCCCGGGGTTGAACGTGATCGAGCAGTTGCGTACTTCGAGACGATCGGTCATCGATTTCTCCGCCGTTGCCTATCGGCTTGGGCCGCCCTGAGCCGGGGGAAAGCCAGCATGAGTGCCACGATGGCGGCAGTAGCGAACTTGATGTCGGTGCCTTCGAGACGGGCTTCGCCAACGCCGGGGAATTGGAGGCTGGCGTTGAGCGCAAGGGCGATTGCGATGCGATACACGATCATGCCCATTGCGACCGCCACGATGTGGCGCAGGATCGATGGCTGATGGCGCAGGAACAGCACCTCGCCGATGATCACCGAGGCGAGGCCGGCGACGATGAGCCCACGGCCCGAGTTCACGTCGGCGAAGCCTTCGTGATGCACAAACAGCGCACCGGTGAGCGCCGCCAGCGCGTTCGACAGCGCAATGCCGCCGACGAGATAGCCAGATGTGTTGATGCCCTGTGAGCGGCTCATCGGCACATTTGCGCCGGTGGCTCGCAGGGCAAGCCCGACCTCGGTCTTGAAGAACCAGCGCAATGCCAGCACGACGACCACCACCACGACGAACGTGACGATCGTGGTGACCGTCGCTCGGTGAATCTGAACACCCGTGTCGCCGAACCACGATTCGAGCTGGTCACGTATTGGATCGGTCAGCGGCGTGAAGATGCGATCGACACCGATGAGCGAAACGTTGGACGAACCTTGGATGCGGATGTTCACCGTGAAGGCAGCGGTCAACGTGATGATCGATGCAAGCAACGAATTGATGCGCAGAAACACGTGCAGCAATCCCGTAACGGCGCCCAACAACGCACCCAGTGCCATCGCAGCCGGCAAGGTCAGCCACGGATGCACCCCAGCAACCGTCAGCGACGCCGCCATGGCGCCACCGGCCGGAAAACTTGCATCGACCGTCAGGTCGGGAAAGTCGAGAATCCGGAAGGTGAGATACACCCCAATTGCAAGCGGCGCAAAGACCAGGCCAAGCGCAAGCGCCGCAATCCACTGCGATGAACCCATGCTCCACACCGCTGACCACACGGTCGGTGCAAGCAAGACGCCAACCAGTGCCACGGCAATCCACATGAGTGGCATCGCAGCTCGGGTTGACGGCGCGCCTTCAGATTCAGCGTCATCGGGTGCAGGCGGCTCGCCTTGAGCCGCCTGCACCGATGAGACGGATTTCGTTTGATCAGCCACTAGCTAGTGTGCCGCCACCAGATCAGCCATTGTCGATGCCAGACTCGAGGATCCGAGCGGGGATCTCGAGGCCTTGGGCAGCGGCACTTGTGCTGTTGTAGGCCACAAGCTCTTCTTCGAACTGCTTGATCGGGAAGTCAGCAGGGGTTGCCTGGCCCGACAGGATCTGGCAGGCGTACTCGCCGTTGCGAACGCCGTCGCCGCGGTAGTCGAGGCCGGTACCGATCGCTGCGCCGGCAACGGTGATGTTCGAATCTTGGGCGATCATTGGAATGTCGAAGTCATCGGCAACGGCGACCATTCCGGCCAAACCGTCGGTCAGAATCGAGTCGGTTGGCACGAAGACGACGTCGATATCACGGGCTGCGAGCG